>NZ_CZPZ01000001.1:300000-475968 GCF_001458775.1 Candidatus Nitrospira nitrificans | reverse complement strand
GGGTCCTCACGGCGGGAGTTTCTCGGGCAGAGCGGGCGCGTGGCGGCGGGCGTCGGCGTGGCGGCGCTCGTGGGCAATTTGGGCCAGTACGCCCTGTCGTATGCGGCGGGCGGCCCGCCGATCAAGATCGGCGTGTTGCATTCGTTGAGCGGGACCATGGCGATCAGCGAAGTGTCGTTGCGGGATGTGGTGCTGATGGCCGTGGAGGAGATCAACAAGGCGGGCGGGGTGATGGGCCGACCGGTGGAGGCGAAAGTCGTCGATCCCGCGTCGAACTGGGACCTCTTCGCCGAAAAAGCCAAGCAGCTGCTGTTGGAAGACAAAGTGTCGGTGGTGTTCGGCTGCTGGACGTCGGTCAGCCGCAAATCCGTGTTGCCGGTGTTTGAAAAGAACAACGGGTTGCTCTTCTATCCCGTCCAGTACGAAGGCGAAGAGTGCTCGCGCAACGTGTTCTATACCGGCGCGGCGGTCAATCAGCAGGCGGCCCCGGCGGTGGAATACTTGATGAGCCCCGAGGGCGGGGGCTACAAGAAGTTTTATCTGCTCGGGACCGACTACGTCTATCCGCGCACGACCAACAAGATCTTGCGGGCCATGTTATTGGCGAAGGGCGTGCCGGCGGCCAACATCGGCGAAGAATACACGCCGTTTCATCACCAGGACTATCAAACCATTTGCGGCACGATCAAGAAGTTCGCCGCCGGGGGGGGCGCGGCCGTCATCCGCACCATCAACGGGGACAGCAACGTGCCGTTCTATAAAGAGTTCGGCAATCAAGGGTTGCGCGCCGAAGACGCGCCGATCATGGCGTTCAGCGTGGCGGAGGATGAGTTGCGCGGCATGGACACGAGCGCGCTGGTCGGGCACTTGGCGGCCTGGAATTATTACCAAAGCGTGGACACGCCGCAAAACAAGAAGTTCGTGGCGAACTTCAAGGCGTATTGCAAGAAGAACAACCTGCCCGACGGGGAGAATCGGGTCACCGACGACCCCATCGAAGCCGCGTACTTCGGCGTGTACGTGTGGAAGCAAGCCGTGGAAAAAGCGGGGTCGATCGAGGTGGACAAGGTGCGCAAGGCGGTCTACGGGCAAAAGTTCCTGGCGCCGGGCGGGCAGATCATGATGGATGAGGCCAATCAGCATACGCACAAGCCGGTGCTGATCGGCGAAATTCTGAAGAACGGTCAGTTCAAGACGATTTGGCGGTCCAAGGGTTTGGTGAAACCCGAGCCCTGGAGCGAGTACACCAATCCCGAGAAGGGCTGCGATTGGATCAATCATCAAGGGACCTATCAGAAGAAATAGGCGCGGGCCGCGAGACGGTTCGCCGTTTCACCTTTACAGGGAGCGGTGCCGACATCCAAGATTTGCCGGCGAACAGAAACGGGATTCGATCATCTGGCCGAGACGGGCGGCTCTGTGTTGCACGTGGAGTTAGAGCCTAAGCTTACAATCACAAGGAGGGCTACCTCAATGAAGACAGAGCTGACAAGGTCATGGAGCAGGGTTTTAGTTGCTGGGGCCGTGACGGCGCTGGTGGCTGGAATGGGAACCACGCTGCCGAGTGCCTATGCGGGGGGCACGATCAAGGCCGACGAGGACAAATGGATTTCGATCGGCATGGGCATCCGCTCCAGCTTCAACAGCCAAGAAGGGGCCGCAGGCGGGCATTATAGCAACGACTTCAAAATCGACAACGCTCGTATCTACATCAACGGGCAAATTCACAAGTACGTGAAGTTCACCTTCAACACGGACTGTTTCAACTGTAACGTCGGCGCCGGGGGGACCCAGTTCGGCGGGAACTCCAACATTGGATTGCTCGACGCGATCGGGAAATTCGAGATCAACGAGCGGGTCAACCTCTGGGTGGGCCGCACCTTGGTGCCGAGCGAGCGGGGGGAGTTGAACGGGCCGTTCTACCATGCGACCTTCGATGGCTTCCGCACGCCTTTCAACCCGGCCGATTTCAGCGGGAACTTTCCCAGCGGGCCTAATGGAGCGACCGGCGGGCAGGCGGGGCTCTATGGTCGTGACAACGGCGCAGTCTTCTTCGGCAAGGTCCATCCCTTCGGGACGCATCTCTTGTACGTGGCCTCCGTATTCACCGGGGCGCGCGGGGGACCGAATACCACCGGCAGCCTCTTGTATGCCGGGCGTTTGCAATGGAACCTGTTGAACGATGAAGACAACCCTGGGTATTACACCTCCGGCACCTATTATGGGACGGCGGGCGATATTTTTGCGATTTCGGGCAACGTGATCCATCAAAAAGATGGCGCCGGCTCCCCGACCTTGGGGCGCAGTGATTTCACCGGGGCGATCGTCGACCTGTTAGTGGAAAAACTGCTGCCGAACAACATGGGCGTGTTCACGTTCAATGCCGAATTTAAACGGTACTGGGCCAACTACGGGGCCGGAGCGTTTGCCGGCGGCGGGGATTGCTTCTGTATCTTCAATGGCCACTCCTGGACGGTGTATGGGTTGTACCTGATTCCGCAGGAAGTCGGGATCGGACGGTTCCAACCCTACGTGCGGTTCGTCAGCATTGATCCCCGATACAGCGCCCTGCGGCAGGAGTTTGAGTATGGGGTGAACTACATCATTTCCGGCCACAATGCACGCATCTCGGCGTATGGCCGGTACGGCGATATCGAGACGAAGGGCTTCGCCGGCAATTATGGCCCGACCGCGTCGGGCAACAAGGTCGATTCGTTCCACGTCGCCTTGCAGCTCCAGTACTAACTGGGACGGTATGGTCTCGATGAGCTTCTTTAGAATGGTGGATCTTCCGCAGTGAGATGGGCGACCTGGTGGGCCACCGGAGCGGGGACGGCACGGGAGAAGTTTAGAGAGATAATACACGATAACAGCTGATGCCGACATCGAGGAGGGAGCTTGCGCACTCCCATTTTTCAGCGGAGTCCCCACGCCTTCCTGGGGATTCCGCACCCTCACGTAAAAGGCAGCCAGGGGTTTAGAAGCAGGTATCCTCCTGGTCGTGGCCTCTTTTTCTCAGCTTGATCATGGTACTGGCGCTGTGTGAACCGGGGGATAGAGTGGGCTCGACCATTATACAGAACCACATGCAGTACAGAGCGGCGCGAGCCGTTCCCGTCGCACAGTCGGAGAAAAGAGACGCTGCCGGGCAAATATGTGCCGGGAACATTACCTCTGAGAAGGAGGTGAGGCCGTATGAACGTGAAGGGGTTCATTATTGAAGACGATCAAGGGAGGGAATTCATGGTGGTGTGTGAGCCTCCCTATAGGCAGTTGGGCGGTACCTTCTCGCTTAGCGGGTGGCAGCGGCGTCGCCTGGTCCCGCTGCAGTACACGGAACGGGAGCTTCAAGAAATCGTCGGTGGAGTTCTGATTACACTGCAAGACTTGTTTAGAAGTCTCCCGAGACGGCGTGGGCATGGCCATGTCGCTTCTTTTGGCAATGCCACTGCTCGAAGCCTCCAAGAATCTGTTAAGCGGTAGGTGGTCTTCAGGCACCGGCGGTTTCCCGAGACCAAGCCGGCCGCGATTGGTTGATCCCGAGACCTGCCGATGTGTCGACGATCTACGACTCCGGATCCGGCGAGGCCATAGGGTACGAGTCTCATCAGTATGAGGCGTGTCTCTATCGTTTTTGTCCTGTTGGTGCCACTGAGAATGTCCTCGCAGCGCCCTATCGGCTTGCAGTATGATATGGTCCGCTACTGAGGGGCGCAGTGTGTTGAAACAGCGCATCGAAGCCGTCATGAAAGCCAACCAGAAATTCTACGACTCATTTGAGAGTCTCGACATCGCCAAGATGGACGAGCTCTGGGCCCATCAAGAATACGTCACCTGTATTCACCCAGGCTGGACGATTCGTTCCGGGTGGCCCGCTGTCCGCGATTCCTGGGTGCTGATCTTCAACAACACCTTCTCGATGACATTCGAACTCACCGACGTGATGGTCCAGGTGGCAGGGGATATGGCCTGGGTCATCTGCGTTGAAAATCTCACCACCCAACAATCCGACGAACCGCAGCAAGCCAAGGTCCTCGCGACGAACCTGTTTGAACTGATCGGCGATGAGTGGCTGCTGATCCATCACCACGGGTCGCCTGTGATGGGATAGGGGGGAGTGCGGGGCAGCCTGGTAGTCTCCTGTGCTCGCCCAACGCGCGGCCTCAGAAGGCCCTCGTTGAATGCGCGCAGTTAGGAGACCACCAGGCCGCCCGCGTCGAGAAGGGGATGGAGAAAGGGATTGGCGATGCTCGGTGAACGTGCGCAGGAGAAAACTACATCACCGCTCGCCTTATGAGATGGAAGGGGATTAAGAGCGCTCGTCCTCAGAAAACCCTTGTTGGATGCGCGCAGTGAGGAGACCGCCAGGCCGCCGCTTGAGGGGAAAGGTGATTAAAGCTTCGGTGTCGCAGCGGGCACGTCATCTGTCCTGATGGTTTTCATCCATTCGGCGGCGATGGTGTTGCGCTCTTCCATCGACATGCCGGCGTAGGTATGGAACATCTGAGTGCCACGGCGGCGGCGCCAGGTAAGAAAGCTGAGAAAATGGTCTTTGCAGATAGAACGTGTGCCGGCCGGAGCATAGGGTCTCTCCAGGCAATTGGGCACGCAGCAATTTGTATCCAACATCGTAGTCTCCTCCGAACCTGTTCAGTATGCCGGTCGGCTGTGCCGATATTCAAGTCTGCGGCCTCGCTTCGTTGCTTGACCCCAAATAGCTCCATAGGGTAGGACTGCCCGATGCGCGCGTTCTTTCTGACGGTCGGTATCCTATTTCTGGTCTCCTCTCTGGTCGGCTGTCCAGCTTTTTCACCTGGGCCTGTTCGGTCCAGCAGCTCGTCCGAGGGAAGGTTCTTCGTGGGTTCGGATATCTTGTCTCACGGTGTTGCGGTCGGCGATGTCAGTTCGCAAGGCGCATTGCTCTGGCTGCGAACCGATGGTCCCGCTTCAGTGCAGGTTGAGTGGGCCACGGTCGCGCGATGGAAACAGGCCTCGAAGCTTGCGACGGCGGTGGCCCCGGTGTCGAGAACGTCGTTCATCACGACGACCGAGGAGACGGACTATACCCTGACCATTCCACTGGAAGGTCTGAGCCCTGCCACACGCTATCGCTATCATGTCCTGATCGGTTCTGCCGACCAAACCACACGGCAGCTCCCTGCGAGTCCGGCGGCCAAGGGCGGCTCGCGGGTACGAGTGCGATTGTCGCATTATTCCGATGTCCCTCGTTCCCAGAGCTGGGGCGGTCCGGGAGACCAGAGGGGTCCTCAAGATAGTGGCGGACCGGAAAACGAAGAAGGTCCTGCGAATTCATCACCTTGCCGGATGAGAAGATCTCCGCCGCGGTCACGTTCGCTTGGAGCGGCGACCTCGGCGGTCAGGGACGATGCCGGCAGGGAGCGGGCGGCTATCCCATCTTCGATGTGATCCAGCGACACAATCCCGACTTCTTTTTATTTCTAGGCGATACGATCTATGGCGACAATCCTTGTCCTTCGCCGCCGAACGAGCCGGGCGCTGATTTCAAAGCCACCACGCTGCAGACCTATCGAGCGCGGCACCGTTATCAGCGCGGCGCAGAGGCGCTCCGGCGATTTTTAAGAACAATTCCGGTTTATGTGATCTGGGATGATCACGAGGTCCGCGACAATTTCGCGGGACCGTTCGATGAACAGATGTCGGCAGGCCGTCAGGCATTGCGCGAATATTGGCCGATCGCCTCTCCCGCGGAGGATCCTCATCGCATGTATCGGAGTATTCGATACGGGGCCGATCTCGAGCTTTTCATATTGGATACCAGGCAATATCGAAGCCGCAATGAGGATAAAGACGGCCCGTTCAAAACGATGCTGGGGGAGGCGCAATTGAAATGGCTGCTCGACGGACTCCGCGCCTCTACGGCAACTTGGAAAGTCATCGCCACTTCCGTTCCACTGTCGGTTGAGAAAGGTGGCCTGGGCAATGATGGGTGGGGACATGAGCCAAGCGGCACCGGCTTTGGAAGAGAGCGGCAGGTGATTGTCGATGCCATTCTCGGACACACGATCAAGAACGTGGTGTTTCTGGCCGGGGATGTACATTGGGTTCAAGGCAACGCCTATGATCCTAATCAGGATGGGGTCATCGATTTTCATGAGTATATGGTAGGTCCACTCTCGGCAAGGCCGGGAAGGCTTACTGCTGCCAGCGATGAACTGCATCCCGTGCAATTAGTAAACGAGTCGGGATACCAGAACTTCGGCCTGATCCATGTCACGAAGGACGCGCTTGAAGTGACGGTGCTGGACGAGGCAGGTACTAAGCGATTTTCTCACGTCGTGCCGGCGAGGCCGTAAGGCCCTCCCGCCCGCGCTGGCCCCTTGCAATTGCCGCGGATGGCCGGTTACCGTACGGCTCTCGATGTCATTGGTCAGATCCACTTCAACGAGAGAGGGGAGCACACGTCATGTCAGGATTGATGTCCGCCGATGATATTTTCTCGAAAGCGGAAGCGGCGGCCGTAGCTGCAACCGGGCCGGATGAAAAGGCCCTGCAGATTGATTACGACGCGTTGAGAGAAAAATTTCGCCAGGCATTGGGTGACCGAAAGGTTTCGCTCTGCCACGTGAATAGATTTTTGCCGGAAGGGTACGAAGAGCAAGGTCGCTTCAATGTGGCGTTGCTGACGGCGGGAAACGTTGTGTTCGACATCGTCATCGGCGATTCCTATTTTCGGTACGACGTGGTGTCGGTCGCTCAATTGGATAAGGTGCAGCTGATCGACGCGATGTGGGACAACAAGGAAAAACGCCGTGAAGAGCCCTTCTTAAGCCTGCGCCTGATGCATGGCGAGGAAGCGCATCTATTGTTGGCCTTGGATGACGAAGAACGGGAGAGCCTGCTGAAGTTCGCCTCGGCGGTCACGGCGGCACGGAATCCGGAGCGCTGAATTTGCAGCAACACGAGAGCGTCGTTGCGAGGCGCTCTCCTGTTCTGAGTCCGAGTTCGCGATCACTTTGTTGCGCGAGGCGGCACTTCACGGGTGACGAGCAAGGTGGGTGGTGGCCCGATCGGCTCAAAATTCTTGAGTAACGGAACATTGTCGTTGTGAAGCCACAGCATATCGTGATTGTACGAATCCCGAGGTCCTGAGCTACCCGTGAACGTCTTGCCGTCGGGCGTAAGGTCCAGCACATGTCTTCGCCGCTTGTATTGATCGTATCGCCGAGATTCAGCGGCTCTTGCCATTCGCCCTTTGGATTCTGGCAGGAAATCCACTCGTCATGTCCGCCCCGCGGTCCCATGTCCGGACGCGTACTGGTGATAATGAGGCGCTTCCCTCCTTTTGACAGCCTGGTCCAGTGAATATGGTCGCGGTAGGGCGAATTGATATGTGGCCATAGGCTCTCCGGTTTCTGCCAGGCACCGTTCTTTTTCTCGACTTTCCAGATGTCGCTGTCTTGGGTGACTCCGGCTGCTGATAGCTGAAGTAAATCAGGGCTGTGGACTAATATTCGCGCTCATTGGGAGCCTCCGTACCGTTATCCGGTGACTGTATGGCGAGGCGGCTCTGCCCAACTGTTACTGCAATCGTTTGCATGGTCGTCTATTGTCGCAGGATGGAGCAACATGAACGGACGACACATCCGCGATTTCAGATGCTCACCATGGAATTTGTTGGGCGGGATAGCTTCGTCTCGGATCAATTGCGAGGACACGTTTGCGGTAGGTCAGGCACAAATCCTGAGCAAAGACGCGGGCAGAGGGATGGAATGACCGGTGTGATTAGTCGAGACCTTCAGGAAAAGTTCTCCGAAGCTTCCTGCATAGGCCGGCGAACGATTTCGTCAGAGAACCTTGAGAGACGCTGGGTTCCACGACCGCCGGCAGCGATTGTTTTCCTGCAGAAAACCGGTCCACGTCGATCCAGGCTTCGCAACCGATCGAGTTCAGTTCCGACGCGATCGAAGTGATGAATCCAGGCTGTGCGGAACTGTGTGAGATGAAATGCATCGTGTGAACCGTTAGAACCAGCGCTCACCTTATAACGCGGATTCCCTGGCCGCCTATTCCTCTCTCGTAGGTCTGCGGCTTTCGCAACGTCTGTGAGGCTTACCCGAGTCGGTTGGATTCCGTGAATAATGATCCGACGCGTTCCCCTTTCAGCTACAGCAAGGAGAATGCCATGTGAACGACTGAACAAGATGGGGCGAGTTTTCGTCGATCGCATTGATTTTGAAGGATAACGGTTTCTCACGCTGACCTTATGAAGCTCAAGGTCCTGTATCCGGGAGGATTCAGAGATGTATCTAAACGTAACGGCCGGTCAGGGAGAACCAGGGGCGTCGCCCTAGAATTCCCCTGTGTTCGCTTCCCGGACTCGTTCGGCTGGGATGCTGAGTGCGGCTAAGAGGTAGTCCTTGAATTGGTCACTATACGGTTGGACGGCGATGGCTCGTTGCATGCAGAGCAGCCAGGCATCCCGTTCTTCGTACCCGATGGGGAATTGTCTGTGAAAACCTGGGATGCTGATCGGCCCATAGTGCTGCTGAAATAGCTTAGGACCTCCGAGCCAGCCACACAGGAAATAGGTGAGTTTCTTGCGGGATTCGGTTAAATCGTGTGGGTGCATGTGTCTGATGGTTTCAGCTTCAGGCAAGGCATCCATATTGACGTAAAATTCGTCCACCAAGCGAGTGATTCCCGCAAGTTCCCCCGCCGCCTGATAGGGAGAGGTTTGCGTACTGTCTTCTTGGGCATCAGCGGGCATGTGTCGTTGGGAGGTATGGATTACTGTTTGGTGTAGAAGGGCAGGGTCTGGATGGTGGCCGGATATCTGCTGCCTTCGAATTCCACGGTCAGTTCTGTCCCCGGTTTACTGAAGTCGCGCAGAGGAAATCCGAACGCAATGGTCTTGTTGAGCTGGAAGGAATGGACGGCACTGCTGAGCCAGCCCACTTCACGGTCGCCGCTATACAGTTTGGCTCCATGGGATGGAACAATTGAATCTTGAAAGACCAGACCCGCCAGCTTGCGGCGTACGTTGCCGTACGTGTCCATACGCGCGAGGACTTCTTGTCCCGGATAGCACCCCTTGTTCAAGCTGAACGCTTTGCCTTCAAGATTCGCTTCGGGCGGGACGATCTCTTCGTTCAAATCCAGTCCGACCTTCGGGATGCCGGCTTCGATGCGCAAGGCCTCGCGCGCGTGGCTGCCGATAGCCCTCATGCCGAACTTTTCCCCGGCTTGCATGACACTGGTCCAAGCGGTCGGGAGACTATCGGCGGGAAGCAGCACCTCGATATCAACTTCTCCCGTCTCTTCGGTGCATAACACCAGAGCATGGTGTCCGCCGATCTGCGCCGGGACAAAAGCGACCGGCTTCAAGTCCGTGACATCCACGCCGAACGCGGATTGCACCACATGCGCGGCCTTCGGTCCGCTGATCAACAGCAGCCCCCAACTCTCCGCACAGTTCTCCATTTTGGCTTTGGTTCCGTAGAGCAGGAATTTGCGTAGGGCTTGGAACGTGGCATCCCCGATCTCGCCCACGTCTTCCAACATGACGGTTTCCGTCTCCATGTACAGGCGGAAGTACGTGAGCATCTTGCCCTTGTGAGTCAAGAAGCTGGAGTAGCGGCCTTGTCCCGGTTGGAGAGAGAGGACATCGTTGCTGAGGACGCTTTGCAGCCACTTCACGCGATCCTCGCCCGTGACTCTGAGCTTGCCGCGATGGGAGAGATCGGCGATCCCCACTGCCTGGCGGGCAGCACGATGTTCAGCCGCGACATCTCCATAGTGGGCCGGTATTTCCCAGCCGGCGACTTCCTCAAACGTCGCTCCGAGTTGGGTATGTTGCGCGTAAAGACGAGATTGTTTCATGCTCAGGTTTATGTAGAACGTGTACAAATCTTCAAGTCAAAAGTCCACGGACTGACGGCATTCGAATCTTATGACTTGAAGACATGGTTGTTGATGACTTCATCGACCAACGCCCTCGTTCGAGCGGAGAATTCATTGCGAGAGACGATCTTCGTCACGCCGAGCGCTTTTGCGCGGTTCCACGTATCGACTTCTTCATGATTGGCAAAGGCCAGGGTTGGAATGTCCTTCAACCGTGGATCGGCTTTCAGTTGTTCCAGTGCCTGAAAGGCGTCAAGCGTCAGGTCGTTCATATTGAACATAATCACGTCTGGGTTCGTCGATAGGGCTTTGTCGATAATATCCTGTTGTGTACGCGCTTTTTCAAGCCGGTAGTCCGGCTGACGTAAGGCGTCCCGGACTTTGGTGTAGAAGAATAGATCGGTGATGGCGACGAGAATGGTTTTCCTGTCTATTCGGTCTGTCTCGTCTGTCTGGTGCCCCGTTGTATTCATGTGTGCGCCTCGATTTTGTCTTTCAGGGAACCCTTTCGATAAACCGACGCCTAGACTGACCAGAGAAACTAGACAAACAAGATAGGCCGCCTCAATTCAGCGAGCTGACCAACCGTCCGAGCGCTTTCCTGGCCAGCGCGTAGTTTGGGTCCAGGGTGAGCGCTTTCTTATAGGAATCGATGGCTTCTGTCCAGTTTCCCTTTCGCTCATACACGCGGCCGAGATTGAGGTGCGGATAGGCTGGATTCTCATATCGCCTGGACTGTATCGCCTTCTGAAACCAGGGTATGGACTCGTCGAATTCACCCTTCTCGATCAGGTAGGCGCCGATATCGTTGTACGGGTTGCCGAAATCAGGGTCCTGCGCGATGGCCTTGTGACATTCTTCGATCGCCTCGTCAATCCGTCCCATCCAGCTGTAGGTCCACCCCAAGAATGTGTGGGCCTCGGCCGTGGGATGGGTGGCCAGCGATTTCCTGTAAAGGTTGACGGCCTCTTCCAGTTCACGCTTCATCTGCTGTTCATAGGCCTGCTGAAAGAGATCCCACGCCTGACGCTTGTCTTCCTCGCGTCCTTCGCCTTGGACCAAAAAATCCTGAATATCCATCTGTGTAGCAACGCAGGTCATTAGTCAATAGTCATTGGTCATGTGCTCACGGTGGCTTTCACCCGCACCAATGACCAGTGACCGATGACCACTGACCGGTTTATTCCTGTTTCAGTTTCTTCTTGATCAGCTCCGCTCCATATCGCCCGGACAACAGCATCGAGCCGAAGGCCGGGCCCATTCTTGGGGTGCCGTACACGGCGGCGACAGCCAATCCGATGACGAAGCAATTCGGATACACTTCTCCGGTACGATCCATCACTTCTTCTTCAGATCGGGCGACCCACATGGCGCCGTTCCCGGGTACCTTATTATACAGGTTCCGTTTGTGAAGAAGTTCGACCAACACTGCATCGTGGCCGGTGGCATCGACCACGATCTTGCTCTCGAGGGCGATGGGATCGACGTGGATGAGATCGTGACCTGCCATTTCGGCGGTGGTGCTGTTGACGACGACTCCTTCCAATAGGCCGCCATTGCGCAGAATCAAATCGACCACGCGTGTGAGGTTCATGATTTTGGCCCCGCCTTTGTATGCGGCCGCGATCAGGGCGCCCGTGGCATGGGGAGGGTCAACCATGTACATCCCCTCACACTCTTTGATTTTCTTGCAAGGCACGCCGACCTCTTCGAGGATCTCATTCGCCGGCTCGCAAATCGTGGCCTTATTCATGAGATACCCGCCGGACCAAAATCCCCCGCCCAGGGCCAGGCTTTGCTCGATGAGGACGGTGCGAAATCCCATTGCGGCCAAGTCGTGGGCACAAATAAGCCCTGATGGCCCTGCGCCGACGATGATCACGTCGCTCTCAATCAGCTGATCGAACTCTTTATAGTATTCCCGGGCAATGTGCCGGGTGATATCTCGTTCACGTAATGGTGCGGGTCTTGGTTTGGCCATTGGAACCTCGTTAATCGTGCACCGTGAATCGTTAATCGATGTGCTGCGATGAATTACGTTTAACGTTTAACCAATAACGATTAACGGTATATTTCGGAACCGGTTTTCTTGAACTCTTCGGATTTTTCTTTCATGCCGATTTGAATTGCCTGGTGTTCGTCGACTTGGAGCTGCGCGGCGTAATCACGGACGTCTTGCGTGATTTTCATGGAACAGAAGTGCGGCCCGCACATCGAGCAGAAATGCGAGACCTTGGCGGCGTTGTCGGGAAGCGTCTCGTCATGGAACTGCTGCGCGGTTTCCGGATCGAGTGACAGGTTGAATTGGTCTTCCCAACGGAATTCGAACCGTGCCTTTGAGAGGGCATTGTCTCTCGCCTGCACGCCGGGATGACCTTTGGCGAGATCGGCCGCGTGCGCGGCAATTTTATACGTGATGACGCCCGTCTTGACGTCCTCCCGGGTCGGCAAGCCCAAATGTTCCTTGGGGGTGACGTAGCACAGCATGGCGCATCCGTACCAGCCGATCATCGCGGCACCGATGCCGGAGGTGATGTGGTCGTAGCCTGGAGCAATGTCGGTGGTCAGGGGGCCTAAGGTATAGAAGGGAGCCTCCTGGCAGGCCTCAAGCTGCTTTTCCATGTTGGTCTGAATCATGTGCATCGGCACATGGCCAGGACCTTCGATCATGACCTGCACGTCGTGCCGCCACGCGATCTTGGTCAGCTCGCCCAATGTGTCGAGTTCGGCAAACTGCGCGTCGTCGTTGGCATCGGCAATCGATCCCGGGCGGAGCCCGTCGCCGAGACTGAAGGCCACGTCGTAGGCCTTCATGATCTCACAGATTTCTTCGAAGTGCGTGTAGGCGAAGTTTTCTTGGTGGTGAGCCAGACACCATTTCGCGTGGATCGACCCGCCACGCGACACAATCCCGGTCATCCGCTTGGCGGTCATCGGCACATAGGCCAGGCGCACCCCGGCGTGAATGGTGAAGTAGTCGACGCCCTGTTCCGCCTGCTCGATCAGGGTATCGCGAAAGATTTCCCAGGTGAGGTCTTCCGCCTTGCCGTTTACTTTTTCAAGCGCTTGATAAATCGGCACCGTTCCGATCGGCACCGGTGAATTGCGAATGATCCATTCGCGTGTCTCGTGAATGTTTTTTCCCGTTGAGAGATCCATCACGGTATCGGCTCCCCAGCGGGTCGACCAGATCATTTTCTCGACTTCTTCTTCGATCGACGAGGCGACGGCGGAATTGCCGATGTTGGAGTTGATCTTTACCAGGAAGTTCCGGCCGATGATCATCGGTTCGCTTTCCGGATGGTTGATGTTCGACGGGATGATCGCGCGGCCACGGGCAACCTCGTCGCGCACGAACTCGGGTGTAATGACGGACGGGATGCTGGCTCCCCAGGCAAATCCAGGATGCTGTTTGACGCCACCCCCATGACCGTTGCGCTCACCCAGGTCGGCTGCGGGCCCACGTGACTGGTTTTCACGGATGGCGATGAACTCCATCTCCGGCGTGATGATGCCTTTTCGCGCATAGTGCAGTTGGGTGATGTTCTTGCCGGCCTTCCCTCGCAAGGGTTTACGGATATGTCGAAAGCGCAATTCGGCCAGCTTCGGATCGGTCGCGCGCAGACGGCCGTACGTCGAGCTCACATCCGGCAGTTCTTCTACATCCTGTCGGCTGAGCACCCAGGCGCGCCGCAACGGCGGCAGTCCGTTGCGGACATCGATTGTGACCGAGGGATCGGTATAGGGGCCTGACGTGTCATAGACGATCACAGGGGTGTTGCCAGAGCTGGCTCCATTCGCCCCTTTGGTCTGGGACAGACTGATTTCCCGCATCGGGACATGCACGCCGGGTTGCACGCCATGCACATAGATTTTCTGCGAAGCCGGGAAAGGCGCCGTCGTGAGCGGAGACGACGGGGCGGCAACGCCGTTCCCATTATCGGATCCGATTGTATGGTTACGGATGCTCATAAGGAGATCCTTTCGTAATTGGCTGACATCATGGAGCGAGAAGCAGCTTGAGGTCTGATGACAACAAAAAAGCCGCTTCCCTCATTAGACGGGAATGCGGCTGATTCCTCACGCGATCCGTTGGTGTCCGGCTTCCCTACGCTGGTATTACCCAGGTCAGGTTGTGAGGGTCGTCCGACTGCTCGGACTCTCAGCCTCAAGGCTCCCCTAGCTAAGGTAGATGATCGTAGTACTCCAAGACCGTGAAGTCAATCGGCTATTAGGCCCATTCCGTTTCCTCTCCTTTGGGTCGATGACTAGGACTTTTCCTCACTGGGCGATTCGTTGATTGTGGAAGGGGCCTATCGTAGAATGAATTCCCTTAACGTGGAGAGAAATATTGTGACGATCACAGCGACGTTACCGAAGCCAATCACCGAGTACCAGGCACAGTCGGCGGAGGAGTTATATCGCCGGACGGTCGCGGCGAAGCAGACGCTGGGTGAGCGAGTGATGATCCTGGGCCATAATTATCAGCGAGACGAAGTCATCCAGCATGCCGACTTTCGCGGGGACTCGCTGTTGTTGGCGAAATTGGCCGCCGAACGTTCCGAACGCCCCCACATCGTTTTTTGTGGCGTGCATTTCATGGCTGAGACGGCTGACATCCTCAGCCGTTCTCAACAAACGGTGATCCTACCGGACATGGCTGCGGGTTGCTCGATGGCCGATATGGCGGCGATTGAACAGGTTGACCAGTGTTGGGAAGCGTTGGGACGCGTGGTGCCGGTCGAAGAGACTGTGATGCCGGCGGTCTATGTCAATTCGGCGGCGGTGCTCAAGGCGTTTTGCGGCGAGCATGGGGGAATCACCTGCACTTCGTCCAATGCGAAAGCGGTGATCGAATGGT
The DNA here is from genome assembly GCF_001458775.1 of Candidatus Nitrospira nitrificans. Classification (NCBI taxonomy): domain Bacteria; kingdom Pseudomonadati; phylum Nitrospirota; class Nitrospiria; order Nitrospirales; family Nitrospiraceae; genus Nitrospira; species Candidatus Nitrospira nitrificans. Next base: position 461,225 of record NZ_CZPZ01000001.1, on the reverse strand, counting down.
CGTGGGCCAGGCGCGAAAAGATTCTCTTCTTTCCCGACGAGCATTTAGGCCGCAACACGGCGAATAAGATGGGCATTCCTCGCGAGCAGATGATTGTCTGGGACCCGTATCAGCCGAACGGCGGGAATACCAAAGAAGCCATTAAGCGAGCCAAGCTGATTCTATGGAAGGGCCACTGCAGCGTCCACCAAATGTTTCAACCGGTCCATGTGGATCACTTCCGCAAACAATATCCTGGCGGCCACGTCATTGTGCATCCGGAATGCCATGAAGACGTGGTCAATAAGGCGGATCTCATCGGATCGACCGAGTTCATCATTCGCACGGTGACCGCCGCGCCGGCCGGCACGATCTGGGCGGTTGGGACGGAGCTGAATCTCGTGAATCGGTTGAAGCACGAGCTCACCGACAAGAAAGTGTTCTTCCTGTCATCGACGGTCTGCCAGTGCGCCACGATGTTCCGCATCGATGCCGCGCATCTCTGCTGGGCCATGGAGAATCTGGCGGAAGGCCATATCGTCAACCGGATTGTGGTGCCGGACGACGACAAGCACTGGGCAAAGGTTGCTCTCGATCGTATGATGGCCATCAGCTAGCGAAGTCTGGGAAAACGTCTTTCAGCTACGTTCTCGCGTCGCGCAACCCTCGCTGTACGCAGATTGCGCGCTTCGGGCGTTCGCTCGCTGAGGCTTTGCCGGAAGACGTTTTCCCCAGGTTTCGCGAGCTGGAGTAAGGACTAGTACCTCGCCGGTCATTCCTGTATATTCCCTCGATTCCGTCTGATCACCGTGTAAATACTCGGATCCCATTGTCTATGGATTACAAAGCAACGCTCAACCTTCCGAAAACCGATTTCCCCATGAAGGCCAATCTGCCGCAGCGGGAGCCGGACATGTTGGCTTGGTGGGAGCAGCAGAAGCTCTATGATCAGATTCAGGCGAAAGGGCAGGGACGGCCTCGGTATGTGCTGCACGATGGCCCTCCCTATGCCAACGGCCGCATCCATATCGGACACGCGCTGAACAAGGTTTTGAAAGACATCATCGTCAAGTCAAAGACGATGGCTGGGTTTCACGCACCCTACGTCCCTGGGTGGGACTGTCATGGGTTGCCTATCGAACATCAAGTCATGAAGGAGTTGGGGGACAAGAAAAAAGACTTAGACGTTGTGGCGATCCGCAGACTCTGTCGCGACTATGCCGAGCGGTTTGTGAAGACTCAGCGTGAGGAATTCAAGCGGCTGGGGGTGTTGGGAGAATGGGATCATCCCTACCTGACGATGACTCCTGGGTATGAAGCCACGATCATTCGTGAATTCGGCAAGTTTGTCGAGCGCGGCGGGGTGTACAAGGGGCTCAAGCCGGTTCTCTGGTGCATGCAGGATCAGACCGCGCTTGCGGAAGCGGAGGTCGAATACGAGGACCACACGTCCCCGTCGATCTACGTCAAGTTTCCGGTCGTCACATCGCCGACCGTTCTCAGCCACACCTTTCCGGGTGTCTCCTTTCCGGAAGGAATGACGGGAGTCTCCGTCGTCATTTGGACGACCACGCCCTGGACGCTTCCGGCGAACCAGGCCGTCTGCCTCCACCGCGATTTCGACTATGCCTTTGTTCAGGTCGGCGACGAGTTGCTGATTGTGGCGGAAAAACTTTTGGATAGCGTCGTGAAAGCCTGCGCGATCGAGGGCTATCGCGTGGTCGGGGTGAAAAAGGGCGGAGAGGGGTTCGAAGGCTTGGAGACGCAACGGCCCTTGTCCACCGGTCTCTCGCCGATTCTGCTCGGCGACTTCGTGACGCTCGATCAAGGGACGGGTTGCGTTCACATCGCGCCGGGGCACGGCATGGAAGACTATCTGCTCGTGCTCGATCACAATGCCAAGGCCTCCACAGGGGAGCGTCTTGAAATCGTGGCACCGGTGGACAACAGCGGACGGTTTACATCGATCGTCTCGGAGTTCGCCGGACAACAGGTCTTGAAAGCCAATCCGAAGATTGTCGAGTATCTCCAGGCGAACGGGCGCTTGCTGGGGCATGGCTCTCTCCGGCATTCGTATCCCCACTGTTGGCGGTGCAAAAATCCGGTGATCTTTCGCGCGACCGAGCAGTGGTTCGTGTCGATGGAGACCAACGAATTGCGGAAGGAAACCTTGGCGGAAATCGAGCGGGTTCGATGGATTCCAGCCTATGGTCGTGATCGGATCTTCGGCATGATCGACAACCGGCCGGACTGGTGTCTCTCGCGGCAACGGGTATGGGGCGTGCCCATCCCAGGCTTTACCTGCGAAGGGTGTCGCCATGTGCTTGCGGATCCGATTGTCATTGAACATCTTGCCGCGTTGATGGAATCCAAGGGCGCCGATGTGTGGTTTGAACGGGCGGCTCTTGATCTGTTACCCGCCGGAACGACCTGTCCGAAGTGCGGAGGAACCGCATTCGAGAAGGAGCGTGACATTCTGGACGTCTGGTTTGAATCCGGGGTCAGTTTCGCGGCTGTTCTGAAATCACGCAAGTGGTGGCCTGCCGATTTGTATCTTGAGGGTTCCGACCAGCATCGGGGCTGGTTCCATAGCGCGCTGCTCGCCGGCGTGACGACGGATCATCGCGCGCCCTATCAGGCGGTGCTGACCCATGGCTTTGTGGTCGATGGGCAGGGGAAGAAGATGTCCAAGTCGGCCGGGAATGTCGTCGCCCCGCAAGATGTCATCAAGCAGTCGGGCGCTGAGATCCTCCGTCTGTGGGTCGCGGCCCAGGATTATCGCGAGGATCTTCGCATTTCGCAGGAAATCCTGAACCATTTGATCGAAGCGTACAGGAAGGTGCGCAACACGTCTCGGTTCTTGCTGAGCAATCTATACGATTTCGATCCGGCGATACACCGTGTGCCCTATGACCAGCTGTCGGAATTGGACCGATGGGCGCTGTCGCGGCTGGGAGAACTCATCACGAAGGTGCGCCGCGCCTACGAAGAGTTTGAATTTCACGCCATCTTCCATGCGCTGAACAACTTTTGTTCGGTTGATCTCAGCGCCGTCTATCTCGATATTCTGAAGGATCGGCTGTATACCTTCCGGGCCGACTCTCCGCTGCGGCGAGGGGCTCAGACCGTTCTGTGTGAAATTGCCGTGGTGTCGGCGAAACTCATGGCGCCGATTTTGAGTTTTACCGCCGAGGAGATCTGGCGCATGTTGCCGGACGCGGCGCGCAAGGAAGCGACGAGCGTGCATCTCTCCTCGTTTCCTGAAGGCGAGCCTGTCTGGCAAGACGAAGAGCTCACCGCTCGGTGGGAACGGCTACTCGCCTATCGATCTCAAGTTCAGGGGGACTTGGAAACCCAACGCCGAGACAAGGTGATCGGGTCGTCGCTTGAAGCGCATGTCCGGATTGAGGCGGGGCCTGATGCCCATCGATTCTTGACGGCGTATGCCGAGGATCTCAGCACGATTTTTATCGTGTCGGGGGTGACCCTCAAACAGGCGGAGATGGGAGCATCGGACATTCGGATCACGGTTGAGCGGTCGGACGCCGCGAAATGCGAACGTTGCTGGAATTATCGAGACGCAGTCGGCAAGGATGCGGCTCATCCCACACTGTGCGATCGCTGTGTGGAGGCGATCCGTTGAGTGCATCAGGCCTTCGCAATCTCGCGCTCGCGTCGGTGACCGGCGGCATTATCCTGCTTGATCAGCTGACCAAACAGCAGATCATGCAGACGATGCGCTTGCATGAATCCATCCCCGTCATTCCCAATCTCTTCAGCCTGACCTATATTCGAAACCCCGGGGCGGCATTCGGACTGTTGGCCGGAAGCAGTAATGCATTTCGGATGGTTTTCTTTGGGTTGACGTCGATCTTTGCCCTCGGGCTACTGGGTACGATCCTGTTGCGGATGCCGGAGGAAGATTGGATGGGCCGTATCAGTGTCGCGGGAATACTGGGTGGAGCGATCGGGAACTTGATCGATCGGCTTCGTTTCGGCGAGGTGATCGATTTCCTAGACGTCTACATCGAAAACTACCACTGGCCCGCATTCAATGTCGCGGATTCCGCGATCACCGTCGGGGTCATTTTTCTCATCATTCACTTTGCCTTCGAAAAACGCGCAGATCCTCCTGCCGAGTCGGAGATATCCTCGGTGCCTAAAACGTGAAGCGTAAAGCGTATCTCGTGAAGCACGACGCGATAGTCATCAGTCAATAGTCACCAGTCATGTGGTGAGAACCGATGACTAATGACCGATGACTTTCGAGATACGGAATGCGAGCGACGAGCGGGGTGCGCGACTTCACTAGGCCGGCATTCGAACGATAAATCCGCCCTTTTCCTTGACCTGCTTCTGCTGCTCCGCCGAAAACATGACCAGCGGTTCGCTGTGACAGAATTGGCACTCTCTCGTGGTGATCGTCGCAGTCGGTTCCCCGATGCTCACCAGGTACTCTTTGGCAAGTTTGAGAGCGGTGGCTTCATCCGTCGTCATGACATCGAAGTGAATGCGACCGCTTTTGCCGTTGATCCAAGTGTCGTAGACGTGAATCGTATCCGAAGACATGCCCAGCTCCTTTCAGCGGACGACCAACATGACTACAATTCCGAGAATAATACGATAGTACGCGAAGACTCGCAAGGTATGCCGCTGGACATAGGTCAGAAAGGCGGCGATGACACCCCAAGCCACCAGGAATGAGATGAGCATGCCGAGGCCGAGCGCCATATAATCCTGATCGGTAAATGCACCTCGTGCTTTCCATGTTTCGTAGACTGTCGCGGCGATGATGGTCGGGAGCGCGAGAAAAAATGAATATTCCGTGGCCACCTTTCGGTCGAGTCCGGCGAGGAGGCCTCCGATGATCGTCGAGCCGGAGCGAGACATGCCGGGGATGAGGGAGGCACATTGTGCCAGCCCGATCCAGAAGGCATGAACCGCCGACACTTGATCCAGACTGTTGGCCTGACTGGTCCGCTTCGTCGCTTCCACGATGAGGATGATAATGCCGCCCAGGATCGAGGTTGAAGCCACCGTGAAGGGCGTGAACAAATGCGACTTGATCCATCCGTGAGCCAATAGGCCGAGTACGGCGGCGGGTAGAAAGGCGATCCCGATTCCCAGCAAGAACCATACGTTGGGATGGTTCCGCATGGAGCCCTTGACGCGGTCGGACCATGAGGCGGGAGGATGGTTTGCCGACAGTGCGCGCAAAGCCTTCTGTTCCTGCCAGGCTCCGGACAGAAGCCGTCCGATCTTCTCTCGTTCAAAGACGATGACGGCCAGAATCGCGCCCAGCTGGATGGAGATTTCCGCATTGGCCGCGACGTCACCGGTGAAGCCGAGGGCATGGCCTACCAGGATCAGGTGTCCCGTTGATGAGACGGGAAGAAACTCCGTGAGCCCTTCGACGATTCCCAGTATCACAGCGAGTGTTGGACCCCATTCGTTCATGCGTGCCCCATGTCAAATCGTACATGCGCGGTTTCAGCCATGACGGCCGTCTCTGATAAAATGTAGGGGGATGATCACAGAGCGACGACGATCCGTCAAGCGGCAGGTCGGTCGTCGCATGAGAATCACACCGATCTCTACAATGGTAAATGTATTGACAATATCTGGACGTTGGCATACACACAAGGAAGAAACCGTACGAACTACGGTGGCAGCCGGTGGGTAGAATGTTCCACATGATGCTCGGGCAAGCCGTAGGATTTGATGGAGGGAGGATCGCATGAGACGCGAGTGGACGGCGATGGTGTTGGTTGGGGCGGTGTTGGCCACGGGTTGTGTATCCAACAAAAAGTATCAGGATGCACTGGCCGAGGCGGACAACGTCAAGATGGAATTGGAGAAGGCTCGCCAACAGAAGAGTGCGATGGATCAGCAGGTCCGGACCCTCAAGGAACTGAACGTGAAGTTCGGGAATGAGGCGCAAGCGGCTCGCGATGAACTCCAGCGCATCGAGCACGGACGTGACGCGGAACGAGGCACGATCGAAGGACGAACCAAGGAACTCGAGGATAAAGTCAAGGCGTTGTCGGCGCAGAATAAAAATGTGCGGCAGGAATATCAGGATGTGAAACGCCACAATGATACGCTGAAATCATTGGTCGCCCGTTATCAAAAAGAGCTCAAGGATCGCTCCCATGCCGGGGCGTCGGCTCAAACCGCGACCGTGACTCCGAGTCCGGCTCCATCCGGAACCGCGACGGTTTCTCCGGTCGTTGCATCGGCGGCGATGAATATCAATAAGGTATCGGCAAGCGACCTGATTCTTTTCCTCGGGCTGAAGCAAGACGAAGCCGATCGGATCGTGAGCAATCGTCCTTATCGCGTGAAGGGCGAATTGGTGGCAAAAAACGTGGTTCCCAAAGAAACCTTCGACCTGATCAAGGATCGGATCTCCGTTAGTCCATAGATTTTCTCGGTCAGTTTCAGGGTGCCGGAAAGGGCCGTTCTCCAAAGGAGAACGGCTCTTTCGTTTGAGATAGCCAAACTACGGGCGTCAGTTCTGCACTTTCAACCGTGTGTGCTTCGGCCTGAAACAAATTCGCCGAACGATCGAAAATTCAGCTTCAAACCGTGACAGACCGCCACCTGTCGATCGAAGCGGTTCTTCGTGCGGATCATGTTCCACAATCTGCCGAGGCCCACGCGGCCCCAAGCGGGCATGTGAAAAACAGATAATGGATAATCGGTCCCAAAGAGGAGGCGAGAATGCAGCTCCGGATGATGTCTGAGATGGAGCAGCATTTTCATCCGGTGAGGCTGGGTCAGGGCTGAAATATCGGCGTAGAAGTGCGGATAACGCCTTGCGAGTTCCCGAAAGGTGGGCAGAAACTTCTCATACAGCATCAGGCCGTAGCTGCAGGCATGGGCCGCGATGACGGTCACTCCTTCGTCCAGCGCCAGGCGAAGCCGATCGGGATCGCCGAGGGATTGGTCTTTGCCGATCAGGCTGAATTCGTAGCCGACATGGCTGAGAAACGGCAACTTCCGCTGAGCCAGCGCACGGTAGAACGGTCTGTATTTCTCATCAGCCGGGTTGAACTGCTGGGCGTTCGGTAAGACTTTGATCAGGACAGCGCCGGCATCGGCGCAGCGGTGAACTTCATCAATGGCATCTTCACGCTGCGGATTGATCGAAGGGCCGGCAAGAAAGACATCAGGATAGGCTCGCACGGTCTTGAAGACGTAGTCGTTGCTGACGAGAAAGTCGGTGTGTTGCCGGTTGAGTAGGCCGGTCTGGTCGTAGAACCCGTCCATGCCGAGGAGCACCGCTTGAGAGACATGTCGTGAGGCGCGTAACTCCGTGAGGAGGTGATCGAGATATCGTTCATTCGCCTCCCGCGGCTTTATCGGTGAGAGATCTTGTTTCCATAGCAGGAAGCGAAAGAGCGGGCTTCCAAGGAGTTTCGGCGAGATGAAGCACCCGTTGTCGCCGTCCGGCAGTGCTGCGAGATGGACATGACAATCGATCAGGGATTTTCCAGTAGAAGCCATGGAAAGTTTCGAGTTTCAGGTTTCGAGTTTCTAGTTTCCAGCTTGAGACGAAGCACGAAAGTCGGAATTTGAAACCAGAAACTAGAAACTAGAAACGGTTTCATCCCCTTTGAGCTGTTCCATCGCAATCCGCTTCACGCCGCGCAGATCGAGCTTGCCGGTTCCAAGGACCGGTAATGCGTCGACCTTGATGAACTGGTGCTTTCCTGGAATGAAGAGATTGGGCAGGTCGCTCGCCGAGATCTTTTCCAGGATGTGTGGAATGCGGGATTCCTCCAGCGTATGGAGGACCGCGAGCCGCTCTCCCTTTTTCTCGTCGGGCAGACCGGTCACGGCAAAGACTTGCGTGTCGGATTCAGCGGCCTGTTGCAAGGCCTCTTCGACTTTGCCGTGGGGGACCATCTCGCCGCCGATCTTTGAAAAACGCGACAGCCGGTCGGTAATCGTCAGAAATCCGTCCTCATCCAGAGCGGCAATGTCACCGGTAATGTACCAGCCGTTCCGCATGACCTGCGCGGTGAGATCTTCACGCCCGAGATAGCCCTTCATCACATTCGGTCCCTTCACGAGCAACATGCCGGGCGTGCCGACCGGAAGCGGCGCGTAGCTGTCCGGATCGACAATCTGCACCGACACACCGGGAAGCGGCTGACCGACGGTGCCCCGTCGCGAGGCCGGTTGATAATAGCCGGCTGCGCGGAAGTCCGGGCAATTGACGGCAATGACAGGGGCGCATTCCGTGACTCCGTACCCTTCGATCGGTCCGACCCCGAACTTGTCTTCGATCGCCTGGGCGAGTCGCGCTTGTAGTTTTTCCGCGCCGGTGAGGATGACGCGCACCGAGCTGAATTGTTCCGGCGTACAGCGACGGGAATAGAGTTGCATGAACGTCGGCGTGGTGACGAGAAACGTGACGCGGTGTTTCCGGATGATGTCGCCGATCGCCGCTACGTCGAGCGGCGAAGGATGAAAGATCATGGCGGCGTTATTGGACATCACGAACCAAAACACCATGTAGCCGAATGAGTGGAAGAAGGGCAGGATGCCGAGGACGCGCTCGTCCTGATAGAGGTGAAGCACCTGCGTGGCGCCTTGGCTGTTCATGTCGATACTGAAGTGCGACAGCATGATCCCCTTCGGCTCTCCGGTGCTGCCGCTGCTGAAGATGATGGTCGCCAGACTGTCGGGCGTGAGGGGAATTGTTTGGCCGCACAGTCGTTCGATGATGCGGCATGGAGCGAACAGGGCCAGCAGGGCAGCCGCTAGTTTTTGTCCCCTGCCGATGGTCTTGGCGACGTCCTCAAGCCAGATGACCGACGGTCCGTCCGGCAGCTCGAGTTTGGCTTTTTCGATGAAGGTACGGCTGGTCACGATCGTGCGCAGACCGGCTAGATGTACCGCGGCCTCTAGGCCGGATTTCCCGACCGTGTAGTTCAAATTCACGATGGTTTTGCCGCAGAGAGGCGCGGCGACATTGACTAAGGCAGCGGCCACGGTCGGAGGCAGCAGGACGCCCACCCGTTCTTGGTCTCGCCAATGGGGCCGAAGCGTCCTCGCGAGGACGATTGATCCGATCAGGGCTTGCAAGGATGAGACGTGGGGGCGATTCTGATCGGCCATGGCTAAGCGGAAGGGAGAGCGACGCATCGATGAAATAAATTGACGATGGAGGGGCCGACGACGTGGTTTCCTGAGTTGCCAGGCCGCTTCGCCGAGGTTACGAATGTTCTCGCGAAGCTCATGCGCCGTGGTGTCCGGCGGCAGCGGCGCTCCGAATGAGACGGTCACGGGATAGGGGAGGCGCTCCGGCATCTTCCAGAGAAATCGCCCACGATTGAAGCTGAAGATGCTGCCCCACACACGATCGAGATGAACCGGGATGATGGGGGCGGTCCGTCCTTTCATGATCCGTTCGAAACCTCGTCGAAACGGCAACAGTGTGCCGGTGCGCGTGATCTGGCCTTCGGGGAAAATGCAGACCAGTTCTCCTTTGTCGATGGCTGCGCCGGCATCGCGGAGCGCCCGTAAGACCACGCGCAAGCCCCCGTGCGAGGAAATGGGGATGACACCGAGCGCCTTCATGAAAGGTTTGAAGATCGGCTGGTCGACATACTGCGCGTCGACGACAAACCGCACGGGACGATCTACGCTGGCGATCAGAAGAAAACCGTCGATAAAGGAGACGTGATTGGGGACGAGGAGCGCGCCGCCGGATAGCGGCACATGAGCTTCGCCGACGATGCGGAGACGATACAGGGTATTGGTGAGGACGACCAGCGCCAAGCGAAGAAATGTATCGGGTAACAGCCAGAGGGCCCAGGCGATACCAGCCAGGGTCATGACGGCGGCAGCCAAGAAAATACCGGTCGTCGAGACACCGACATTGGCGAGGGACCCACCGGCCAACGACCCCAGCAAGATGCCGGTGAAGACACAGGTGTTGGAAAACGAAATGACGGCGCCGCGCCGATCGGACGGGGATTTCCATTGGAGAATGGCGTTCAATGGAACAAAGATGAACGAACTGGAAATGCCCAGGGCCACCATGATGAGAAATGTTCCGGACAACGGCGGTGTGAGGACGCCGAGGGTGAGCAAGGTGACACACACGCCCATAGCGCCCAAGGGAATCAGCCCGTACTCCACTCGGTTCCTCGAAATCCGCCCGACCAGGATCGCGCCGATGCCGATCCCCACCGATAACACCGTCAGCGGAAGGCCTGACATCGCATCGGACAGATGCAAGACGGCCTTTGCATAGACGAGTAGGTTTTGACCGAACAGGCTGGCCACCGTCCAGAAGAGGATTTCCATGGGAATGGCCATGCGCAGCATCCGTTCGGACTGAATGGCGGCCCACGCGCCTTGAATGGTGGCTCCCACGCCTCCAGCGTGGCGGGCTGCCGACACCGGTGGAATGCCGAAGGCGGTTGCGAGGCCGACGACGGAGAGTCCGGTCAAGGTGAGCGGAGCGAGCCAGATGTGATCCCCGGCCATCTGCAGGAGAACGCCTCCGGCGGCGGTTCCGGTCAGGATCGCCGCGAAGGTCCACATCTCCAACAACCCGTTGCCCGCGGCGAGCCGTTCATGCGGGACCAATTCCGGAAGAATGCCGTACTTCGATGGGCTAAAGAGCGCGCTGTGCACACCCATGCCGCATAAGACGATCAACGGCAAGATTCCTCCGGCCGGATTCAACCAGAGGGCGGCGGTGCCGGCGGCCATGAGAAAGACTTCGACGGCTTTGATCGAAATGATGACGGTCCGCTTACTGACGCGATCGGCCAAGGTGCCTCCGACAAGAGACAGAAGCATCAGCGGCAGCGTGAAAACGACGAACGCCATGGCCGTTTGGGTCTGGGCGGCGGTCTCCAGCTCCGGGCCGGGCGCCAAGCCGACTGTGGCTTGCCGGATCGCGAGCAACGCGACCATCAGCTTCCAGGCGTTGTCGTTGAATGCCCCGCAGAATTGCGCGATCAAGAGGCCGCGAAGGGGGTGGGAACACGACTGTGTGTGTGAACCGGCTGAGATAGTCATCCGTAGTGGATATTGTGCCTGTTTTAAGCGGTTGTGGAAATAGGCAACCCTTCCAGTTCCATGATCCGCAGGGCGTTCGTCGTGGGGCAGGGGCCTGGTCTCAGCCGATAATCGAACTTGAGTGTGCCTGCGGCGACGGTTTCTTGAAAGTGGGCATTGGTCAAACCGGGGACGGCTTGCTCCAGATCCGCCAGCTCCAGATCATGGGTGCTCACAAGGCCGAAGCCGTGGCCTTGCGACAGCGCGGTGATGTAGGCACGGCTGCCGATGAGTCGCTCTCGATTATTGGTGCCCTTGAAGATCTCGTCGATCAGGAACAGCACGGGCGGCGCGGCGCGTTCCTTGGTGGCATCGAGAATGGTCTTGAGCCGTTTGACTTCAGCGTAGAAAAACGACAGGCCGGCGTCGAGCGAATCATCGACGCGAATGCAGCAAGCCAGCCGGGCCCAGGTCCACACAAACGACGGTGCGCAGACCGGCCCTCCGGCTTGCGCCAGACAGAGATTGATGCCGATCGTTCGCAGGAACGTGCTCTTGCCAGACATATTCGAGCCCGTGATCAGATGGATCGAGCCGAGCCCGGTTAGATCGACATCGTTTGCGATGCGGCTCTTCGTAGGGAGGAGTGGATGGCCGAGTTGAGTCGCATGCAGAACGGCTGCTGCGCCGTTCCGCTCACCGGTTGAGATGACGGGAGCCGGCCACCCGTAATCGGGATGGAGATAGGCAAAGGTCGCCAGGGCCGATGCCGCTTCGACTTCTGCCAGGCAGTCCAACCACTGAGGGAGAGCATTCTTGATCTCGCGCTGGATGTGAATCAGTTGTCGAGTGAACCACAGGTCCCATGGACACAACGCGTTGACGGCCAAATGGACAAGCGGGTGGGCCTTGATGCTGATCGCATGAAGCGTTCGCGCGGCCTGCTTGAGACGCAGGGTGGGACTGGCTCCACCTCTCAGATTCGCGCAGACCGAGGCGAGGGCGGTGCTTTGCCGCCGAGCCTGACGCTCGAGATAGCCCAGGACCACGGCGAGTCGTTCGGTCTCATGGTGCAGGCCGACCGCATGTTCCAGCAGCTCTTCTCCTTGATCGGTCATGAAGTAGATCAGCGCATAGGCGGCGAACGAGAACATCCAATACCCAGGGAGCTGACCGAACAACGTGGCCGATGCGAGACCGATCGTGGTGAAGGCTAAGAGGCTCTGGATGACCAGCAGCGTATTCAGGTTGGGCAGACCGACTGGGTGTTCAAGCACAGCGGCCAGCCGCTTGCCGTTGATTTCCTGTTCTCCCGTCAGTCTGGCCTCCAGGGTCACACGATCGCGAAATAAAGAGCGCGGCGCCAGTTCCTTCACCAACGACTGCCGTGTTTGCCACCGTGAAGGGGGAGGGGGTTGGTTCAATAGCCAGCTGTGCAAGCGCTCTCGGCCATGGTCCGACACGGTGGTGTCGAGGAGCTGCGCCAAGGAATGGGTTCCAAAGAGATCGAGGTCGATGGCGTAGGGATGAGAGGTCGGAGCTTCACCGGGTCTTGGCGGAATGGCCGTCCAGTCCAAGGCGATGCGTGCAAGGTGGGTCAGCTTGATCAGTTTCCAGTGCCGAAGCCGATGAATCCCGGTTTCCACCCTGGTATGATACGCGGCGACCGTGATGAAGATTGCGAGGAATATGCCGACGGATAGATTGCCGCTGTGATACCAATCGAGCTTGTAGAGGGTCACGGTGCCGACGAGGCCAACGAGGAAAATAGCCAGTCGCCAGCGCGTGAAGGTCGCGCTGACCTGGGCGCCTTGGGCGATCAGGCGATCTGTTCGCCGGACCGCCGTTTCGAGCCGGACTGTGCGGGAGCGTGCCATGACAAGCGACCTTACTGGGAACGGACGTGGGACGTCAAATCATGATTGGCCTCCGGCATGGCGGGGCGGGTGTTGCCGATCATGAGTGAGCCATGACGATGCCGAAGGACTGGGTTGATGTCTGTATCCAGGAACGCCTCGATGCCGGCGAGTTATTGAGCAGGCTCGATGATTCTGCCGTTCAAGGCGCCTGGGAAGATGAGGGCGTGGTTCATCTCTATTGGACGGAAGACCAATGGAATGACGAAAAGCTGGCGTCGGTGCGCTCGGTCCTTGCGGATCTCGCGCCGTCGAGCCTGGCGATCCCTCTCTCGGTGCAGCGAGTGCCGTCTCAAGACTGGAATGAAGCCTGGACTCGTTCGGTGAAGCCGCTTCGTATCGGCCGATTGATGATTCGCCCGAGCTGGGAGCCGGTTCTGTTGGGTTCACAGGACATCGAGATCGTGCTGGACCCGAAGCAAGCCTTCGGCACCGGCCACCATGCGACTACTCGTATGTTATTGGAGTGGTTGCAAGAAGACATTCGCGGTGGAGAGCAGGTCTTGGACGTGGGGACTGGGAGCGCGATCCTGGCGATGGCTGCGGTCAAGCTGGGCGCAGCCTCCGCCATCGGAGTCGAGATTGATTCTGTTGCGGTCGATTGTGCGAAGGAATATGTTGCCCAGAATAGGTTGAATGAGCAGATCGACATTATCGGCGGGACGTTGGCTGACCTGCCCCAGGAGAGGCGGCAGACGATCGATCTTGTGCTGGCCAATCTCGATCGGCAGACGGTTTTGGGCCTCGCCGACGATTTGGCCGCGCTGCGAGGGGCGAGCATCTTGGTTTCCGGCATTCTGATCGAGCAACAAACTGAGATCATGGATCGGTTGTCCGGTCTGGGTCTCGTGTGTTTGGAACGGCGTGAAGAAGAAGGCTGGGTGGCGCTGAAATTCATCCGGCCGGAATCCTGCGATGGAGAGATGTAGTGATGTCTAATCGGCTGCCTTATCCCTATGTGCATCAAATCAACGTGTCCGACGGCGGGGTTCCAAAGCTTCCCGTGTCGGAGGCGGCGGTGAGTGACAAAGGCGTAGCCGGCGATCGCCAGCGTAATCTGAAGTTCCATGGAGGGCCTGACCGCGCCGTCTGTGTGTATTCGCTTGAACTCATCGAACAACTTCAAGACGAAGGTCATCCCATCGATGCAGGATCGTCCGGCGAAAACTTGACGCTCGCCGGCTTGGACTGGGAATTGATTCGCCCAGGCGTGCGATTGACGATTGGTCCCGATGTCGAGCTCGAAGTGACCAGCTATACGACGCCCTGCGCCCACAACGGGCGATGGTTTCGGGATGAGGACTTTTCGCGTATGTCTCAGAAGCTCAATCCCGGTTGGAGTCGCGTCTATGCGAAAGTGTTGCGTGGCGGCGTGGTGCGGCCGGGCGACGCGGTGGTGGTGGAGCCGTGAAGCGTATCTCGTGAAGTGTGAAGCGCATGGCAAAAAGAGATTAGGCTCATCTTGTTTGCGAGATGCGAGATACGCTTCACGAACGACGAGGGACGAAAATGATGGATCGCATACTCGAACCGGAACTCATGGATGATCCGACGCAAGCCGAGGCCTACGCGCGGGCTGACTTTGCGGAAGAGAATCAAGGGTTCGTCGATCGATTCAAGGAATACTTTCCGGAGTTTTTGCAAGGAAAGGTGCTGGATCTCGGCTGCGGCCCTGCTGATATTCCGATTCGATTCGCCAACCTGTATCCAACCTGCCAGGTCATCGGCATCGATGCCTCGGCGCCGATGATTCAGTTGGGGGAGCAAGCGGTGAAGCAAGTGGGTCTGGCCGACCGCATCACATTACGATGTGAGCGATATGAAGAGGTCGCCGGCGCGAGAATCGTCGATGCTGCGATTTCCAATAGTCTGCTTCATCATCTTCCGAACCCGTTGCAGTTCTGGCAGAAGCTTCGTCAGTTGGTGAAACCCGGCGCGCCGGTGTTGGTGATGGATCTGCTCCGCCCCGACTCGCCGGAGGCGGCACAAGCCATTGTCGATCAATACGCGGCTCATGAGCCGGACATCTTGCGACGGGACTTCTACAATTCGCTGCTTGCGGCATTTACAGAAGATGAAATCGGGTCCCAGCTGGCCCGTATGAATCTGACACGATTGTTGATTGATATCCCTGATGATCGACATTGGGTGGTGGGCGGAATTATTTATTGAGTGGAGGCTGAAAAGGAAGTGAGATGCGAAGGATTATGTGCTTGAACACTATCTCAGGACGATTCCGTGATCACCTCACTGCATTCGCTCTATTAGCGTTGAGTGTCACAATCCCGGTTGGGTGCAACAATCGTGAGGCCATTCTCGTGATTGAGAAACCAACGGAAGTCCACAGCATGGACCAGGTCCCTCCTTCTCCTGACAATGCCGTTGCCGGCGTTCAGCCAGGTCACGTCATCGTCACGCTGACGGCAGGTGATACGGCAAGAACCGTTGGGGTCTATCAGGGCAAGGACTTTGACGCGTTCCAAGTCAAGCTGTCAGACGGCACCGAGGGGCTGATTCTTGCTGGGGATACCTTCAACGTCGTGTCGCGGTGAGATAAGTGACGAGGGGATGTTCACGACCGCTTATAACCGACTCCTTCATAGGTAGCGAGGTTAGATGAGGATGAGGAAGGCCATAGGAGTTCGTGAGCAGGGTGGGGCCGTGGTTGCTATGGTGTGGTTGGGAGTGGTGGGGATCGATGCAGCTGTTCATCGAGAAATGTGAACTGTTCGCACCAACCAAATACGGTCTGGTCGAGAGGGCGCTGGGCATGAGGGTTGTGAAGAACCGAGAAATCATCGCCAGATTTATCGGGGTGGTTCGCCACCGAGCGGATGATCACGCGTATTACAGTATCCCAGGTCGTCACACGGTCCATCCATAAAGAATGGGATGAGTGGCGATGACATGTTCAAAGAAACCTCACGGAAAGTTAGAATTCGGTGATTAGGTTTATGCAGCAGGTTCGAAAAATATAGAGATTCTACAGTTTCAAGACCGGTGGGTCCTATCCGCAAGTGCGTTCCTCTAATCCAGTGAGAGTCTCGCATTTTCAGGCGGCCTAACCACAGTCTCGCCCCAGAGCTACTGCAGCACATCCGGCGGGGTCTTGAGGAGTTTGGCGAAGCGATTCTTGTCGATGCATTTCTCATACGCTTCTTCCGGCGAGATCCATTTTTTGGCGAGGAGATCCTGGATCGCGTCATCCAGGGTCTGCATGCCGACGTTTTTCCCGGTTTGCATCTGCGAAGCGATTTGGACCGTTTTGGCGTCTCGGATCAAATTGCTGACGGCCGGGGTGCAGACCAAAATTTCCAGTGCGGCACATCGCCCTTTCTGGTCGATTCGCTTGAAAAGGTTCTGCGCGACCACGACGCGGAGCGCCGTGGACAGGGTGTTGCGGATCTGCGGCTGTTCCGAGGCAGGAAAGACTTCGATGATGCGGTCGACCGTTTTGGCGGCGTTCTCCGTGTGCAGGGTTCCGAACACGAGATGCCCGGTTGCTGCCGCCTCCACCGCCAATGCGATGGTTTCCGGGTCTCTCATTTCGCCGACGAGAATAATATCCGGATCTTCACGAAGGGCTCCCCGCAGAGCCGAACCGAATGTGATGGTATGTAAGCCGATCTCTCGGTGATTGACGATGCAATTTTTGCTCTGATGGACGAACTCGATCGGATCTTCGATGGTCAGAATGTGATCCTTCCGGTGGCGGTTCGCATAATCAACCATCGCCGCCAGCGTCGTCGATTTTCCGCTGCCGGTCGGGCCCGTGACCAGCACCAGCCCTTTCCGCAACATCGCCGCGCGTGTCAGCACGGGCGGTAAGCCCAACTCTTCGGCAGAGGGGATGGTGGTGGGAATTTTCCGAAACACCGCCCCCATCCCGTGTTTGTGGTTGAAGAAATTGGAACGGAAGCGGGCCAATCCGGGAATTTCATACCCAAAGTCCACATCGCCCGTCGATTCGAACACGTCCTTCTTCGGACTCGGAGTGATCTCATAGAGCAGGTCATGGAGCTCTTGGTTGTCGAGCGCCGCAGTGCCCGGCAGGCGTTCCAATTCACCGTTGATGCGAAAGGTCGGGACGTGCCCTGCAATCAGATGAAGGTCCGACGCCCCCTGTTCGATCATCATGCGAAAGAGTTCATCGATCTTGGGCATCGCTCACGACTCTCCTTCCTCTTCGTTCTTTCATGATGCGTGCAGGAAGACCAAGCAAAAGATTGATCCTGGACTTTCAGACCGGAGTTTCCGTCCTGCGATTCACGGCACGCGCAGCACCGTTTCTGCCGGCGGATGCAGAAGGCAGCGCATCACCCGCGGAGCGACACAGCCTTTTCGGAGGAAATCGGTGAAAAGTTGAGGGCCGCTTGATGTGAGGACATTACCCCCATCCCCCATGCCATGCTGATTAGCCTCTTGTGTCCGCCTAGCCCATTCGATTACTGTCAGCGCCCATGGAAGAAGAAACCGTAGAATCGACGACATCGGATGATGAATCCGAAAAGATTGTCATCTATTGGGAGCGGGAGTACTCCACCGCGTTTCCTCCGGAGCGGCTGAAGCTGGACTTTCACCCTCACCGGCCGATGTTGAGTCACATGACGCTGGATGAACAGCGGGCGCTGGCTGCCGGTGGTTACAAGGTGTTGCCGGACGACTGTGGGCCGGTCCGGACTGTGGGCAACTATGGCTGGCTCATCCGCTGTCCCGCCGATGTGAAATTGCGCCGCACCGCGTCAGGGGTCCAGTGGCAATCGCCGCCGATCGCGCCGGAAGAGCGATTGCTCGGCTACAAGACATTTTCCGGGATGTACGTCGATTTGATTCTAAACAGCGGGTATCCCAAGCTCTGTTGCGGAATCCGTCTCTACTATCCCAAACATGTCGGCTTAATGATGAAGGATCTGCCCAACCACTTCTATCATCATCCGGACCGGACGTTTACCGTCTGGGAGGGCATCAAGACGCAGGAGTATAAACGCACGCCGAATCAGTATGCCTGGTTGCCCGACTACGAAGCCTTCACCGCCAACTTTCTGTTACAGTTGCACAAGCCCACGACGATCAAGCGCGGCGATCCGATCGGGGTGATTTTGCCCGTCCTGCTTCCGAAACAGTTTGTGCTCCAAGAAATTCAGCACCCTGAGCCGCCGGATCCGGCAACTTAGACTCGAACTCATCCGCCAGATCTATCCACGCCCATCCTCGGTTGAGCGCTGCTCCGTCGTTCGTTTGTGGATGGCTGATTATGACTGAGCGGTGGACAGGTGCCGATTCAGCCAATCGGCAATGGTCAGAGTCATTCTCGTGAAGTCCGTCCCCTTCGTGAACTGATGGTCGGCGCCGGGCAACAGTTCGAGGTGCTTTTTGACCCGCAACGCTTCGTAGAGCCGCCTGCTTTGATGCAGCGGGACATGCTCGTCCTTGTCGCCTTGCACGATGACGGTTGGAGCCGTGATCGATCGCGCGGGGACGTAGGCGATCTGCCGGAGCGCATCTTCATAAAAAGCATAGTGAAGCGTGATTCGGTCGGGGCCGCCCATGATGTTCGGAATCGTGCCGGTTGCCTTCCATCGCGCCATTCCATCGTCTCCGAATTCGAGCCGTAGCTCCTCGGCGAAGTCGACGACAGGACATTTCAAGGCGAGGCAGGCCAAGTCCGCCCGCTGTGACGCAGTCAGAATCGAGACCAGACCGCCGAAACTCGATCCCATCAGGCCGATGTGCCGATAGCCACGCGCTCTCATGAGATCGACCGCGCTCCGTGCCTGTTCAACCGCCAAACCGACGGTCAGCTGATCGAACGGGCCTTCGCTTTCTCCCTGGCCGAAGAAGTCGAAGCAAAACGTGGCGATGCCTTGGTCGATCAGCAGGCGGGTGAGTGTTTTGTTCGTCGAGCTGGTTTTCGATGAAAGGAATCCGTGGCACAGGATGGAAATCTTATCCGTTCCTCCGTCGGGAACGGTCAAGAGACCGGCGACTCGATGACCGTGAGGATCAAGAAATGAGAAGCGTTCTTCCATGAGGGGGGATTGTATCAGAGTCGGTGTCTGCGGTCAGGACGGGGGATACCTGGCCGGACGTTCACGCCGTGAGTTTGAGCTCGTCGGCGGAGGTCTGTCCTGTCCGAAGCCGGTCCGGTTGCTTGACGATCATCGAGGTCAGTTTGACTGAAAAGAGAGTCAAGCCGGTCATGAGGAGGCCGAGACTGGTCCAGGTTGCGATAGGGATGTA
Source organism: Candidatus Nitrospira nitrificans (assembly GCF_001458775.1). NCBI lineage: Bacteria > Pseudomonadati > Nitrospirota > Nitrospiria > Nitrospirales > Nitrospiraceae > Nitrospira > Candidatus Nitrospira nitrificans. The sequence goes on along the minus strand of NZ_CZPZ01000001.1, from coordinate 442,065 downwards.
GAGGGAGGTCAGCGGTACATTCCAGGTCAACGCGGCCAAGAGGCCAAGTCCCATGGTTCCCAAACTGAGCGCGCCGATTTGAACGGTGCTCCAGCGGTTCATGATACCGTTCAGCTGATCAAGATACGGCCCGCGTTTCTTGGTATTGGGGACACGATCGGCTGCTAGGGTGAGGGGGATGAAGTAGGAGCACGCGCCCATGATGCCATTCATGATGAAGCCGACGAACGTCATATGTGTATAGGCGACGAGGTGGAGCGTGCCGTACGGTAGCCGCGGGGGACTGGAGAGGTGATTCGCTCCGACAAGGGCGCCGAGGATGATGGTGAGCAGGAGAAAGAAGGTACTGACCAAAAGATGGTCCGAGGCGGCGCTGCCGGTGTGGGTCGAGGAACGCCAGGTTCCAAGCAGATTGCCGGCCCAGAGGACCCCGCCTATGAAGAGCATGGCGCCGGCGGCCATTTCAACAGGGACCGATGAGTTCAAGAATCCGCCGATCAAGACAGCGGCGCCGAGCGGCATCAGGACCATCGCCGTTTGCGCGAGCTTGGGGCTCAAGGAAGGACTGCTCCAGACTTTCGGGAGGATATGGTGGATCATGCCGATGATTGCCAGCACCACAAAGCCGAGCACCACCAAGTGGATGTGTGCGAGCCGCGCATAGCCATAGGATTCCGGCATCAACCCAAACGCCATGATCAAACCGCAGATCGATCCGCCGATCAGGGCGAAGAGAGAGAGCGCGTAATACCACGAATGGTTGATGGATGATTGTCCCGCGCGATGTGTCCGGCTCCAAATGGAGTATATGGCGGAGAGAAACGCGGCAATGACGACGAATCCGGCGAAACCTACGACCATGTACCGATGCAGCCAAAACCCCACGAGCATCCCAACCAAACCGCTGTTCATCGCCCAGAATGTCAGGGGATGCGACTCCGTTTCTTTTCGGTCAGCCGAGCGAGGAGGGGAGATGAAGAGGAGAAATCCACCAAGAAGAATCTGGGCCACGCCGCCGACCAAGACCGCATGGACATGGAACGCTCGGACCCATGGCGGCAGCGGAGTGCCGTGAATCAGTCCGATGAGGATCGCCGCCCCGAGGATTGAAGCAAGCACCAACCAGCCGAGTCCGGCGAAGCACAATGAGAGGGGCGGATAGGTTCGTGCCGACATTGAGGTGCCGTTATCGCTCCAGGAAATAAAAATGATCCGTGGGGCCTTGTCCATGACCGATTGCCAGCCCATGGCGGATCGCTTCGGTGACGTACGACTTTGCGGCCTGCGCCGCATCGAGGACGGATCGTCCTCGTGCCAGATGCGCCGCCAGCGCGGAGGCGAACGTACAGCCGGTGCCATGCGTATGGCGAGTTTCGATGAATTCCCCCTTCAAGATGTTGAAGAAACGTCCGTCATAGAGCACGTCCGTCCCTCGTTCGTTGAGGAGATGGCCGCCTTTGATCAGCACATATTTGCATCCGAAGCCATGAATGACCTTGGCGGCTCGACGAGCATCGGCCAACGAAGTGATCTCAATTCCCGACAGTTGCTGGGCCTCATGCACGTTCGGTGTCACAACCAATGCGAGCGGCAACAGCCTGGTCTTGACCGCTTCGACTGCATCCGGTCGCAAGAGAGAATGACCGCTCTTGGAAATCATCACCGGATCCACGATCAGATTGGTTATGTGCTGAGGCGCCAGCATGGCGACGATCACCTCCACGATGGCCGCCGAGGACAACATTCCGGTCTTCACGGCGGCGACGTCGAAATCGTCGAAGATCGCGTCGAGTTGCGAGGCGATAATGGACGACGGCAATTCCAGAACATCCGTTACCTCTTCGGTGTTCTGGGCCGTGATCGCCGTGATGACAGACATGGCGAATACGCCGTTGGCGGACATGGCTTTGATATCGGCTTGGATACCGGCGCCTCCGCCGGAATCCGAGCCCGCGACGGTCAGCACTTGTTTCAAGGTCTTTGACATATGCGATCCTTTACCAGACTGCGAAAATCCCAGTTGTTGCCGATAATATGGCTCTCAGAATAACTCCAGAATGTTCAAAAAATCTGCTGTTCTCATCCGCCAGGCCCCGGTGCGCCCGTTTCGCCCGCCTCGCGGACTCATCAAGACGAGCTCGCCTCGCGGCGAAGCCGAGGGCCAAGAGGCGCCTCTCCGCAGGCAAGTCTGCAGCGAGCGAAGAGGCAAGGCGTACGCTTCGGCGTTGAGCCTCTGAACGATGTGAGAACGTAGCGGCGGACTTTTTCAGCATTCTGTTACGGCGTCGTCTGCGTAGGTTCCGACGGCGAGGTAACTTTTAAACCATCAATGACGAAGGAGGCGTCTCGTCTCGGTAACGTCTCGCGAAAATGAAGTGTGAATAGAGTGGCCGCTGTCTCCGATGGACCGGTGAAGGTCAGGACGGCCCGTTCCTTTCGGCGAGGGGAGAGTTCGACGCCACGGGTACACAGACCTTCTCGATTGTCTCCAACGCCTTGATGCCAAGCTGTTCCCTGGTCGTCCGTCAGGACCGTTCCCTGCAAATGACAGAGGAGCTTCACATCGCGCCGGGAAAGGTTTTCGATGGTGAGATCCACCTTGGCTCGGGTGGCCTGTCGTTCGATCGATCGGACCACCATTTCGTAGTGTTCGTTCCGGTACGTCCCTAACCCTATCGCCGCCGGAGTCTCCTTGGGGCTCTCAATGTTCACGATCGGTTGCGGCGCCTCCTCTTTTTTAAAGAACGCGTTCAAGGGACCGGCTTTGGGCAGCATCCCCCGTATCGCGCGGATCGGCTGGGTATTCGATGGGCTGATGAGCCGCACGGTGACCTGTAGGCCATCGGGCGTGTCGAGGATCACGCCGCCCACAAACAGGTCGGCTCGTATCGTTTTGGCCGCCTGCCGTATGGTCTTCGCATGGGCCGAGTCGATGTGGTCGACGTGCAACTTCTTCAGGGTCGAGTACGTAAGGGCGCGATCCACCACCGTCAATTCACCGCCCACCATGATCTGTGTTCCGAGTTCTTCGGCAAGGAACTGTCCGATCGGAGTCGGTTCTCCCTTCCCATCGGTGAAGTCGATAAAAGCCAGGCGCTGTTTTTTCGCCTTGGCAGCTCCTTCAGTCACCCCATCCGCCAACTGTTTGAGGCCCTCCTCATACTTCGCTCCAGCCCACGACGAGGTCGGATGAGAGAAGAGTGTCAGCAGACTAATGAGTAGTAGCGGAAGTCCGATCATAGGCATGAACTGATGCCATTATACTCAGGGAAGTCCTGCTGTCTAGCGGGCCGTAAAAAATGGTGCGGGATTGCGCGTCGGTCATCTGCTGAGGGCCGTCGGTTGAGAAATCGCCACTTGAACGAAACGAATCGGCGGAGCCGACCGATGGCATGAACGTCGGCTCCATGCTTGCGGCCCTTCACGCTTGGGCCAGGCAGCCGGCGGTCGGAATGGGTTGTCGGTGCCTGACCCGGAAGTACGGGCGGGGATGTGTCCTGAACCCAGGGCTTTTGAGAAATGGGTTGGTGTCATGCGCGAGTTCGTTGATCCTGTGAATGCCGCGGAAGATCGTCTGGAGCCGGTAAGTGATGCGCTGATAGCACGGTCGGCGCGCCCATGTTGATTGCGTCGGCCGTGGCCTGGTCATCTCACCACAAGCCGCAGGCGCTTCTCCAAAACCGACACTTCATTGGTTTATCGCCTACTTGAGCATTGGTCCTCGTTTCCCTGCCGGCGTATTGCCTCTGCATCTGGATTATCGGCCACGCGAGCAAGCCTTTGGTGGGGTTTGACAAAAGCGCTTGCCGGTGGAGTACACTGCCACCCCTAGATCCCCCCATTCACTCCTACTGTCCAAGGAGGACTCGATGCAGAACCGCTTCTGGTTGACGATGCTCAGCGCAGCAAGTCTCTTTCTCTTGTGTGTGACAAGTTGGGTCGGTGCCGAGGAGCCGGCTGGTGCCGTGAATGAGGCGCGCTTGGTCGCGCAATATAACTATTCGATTCACATCCTGGCCATGCTGGTCGTCGGGTTCGGCTTTCTCATGGTGTTCGTCCGACGGTATGGCTTCGGCGCCACGACCGGCACCTATCTCGTCGTCGCAACGGGGCTACCTTTGTACATGTTGTTGCGGGCGAACGGAGTGGTGGGGCATTCGATACAGGCCCATTCAGTCGAGACCTTGATGCTGGCTGAATTTTCGGTGGCGACGGCGTTGATCGCGATGGGGGCGGTGCTCGGACGCTTGCGGGTATTTCAATATGCCCTACTCACGCTGTTGTTGGTGCCGCTCTATGCGCTGAACGAATATTTGGTCTTGGATAATGGTTCAGGCCTTACCAAGGGGTTTCAGGATTCGGCCGGATCGATCGTCATCCATGCATTCGGTGCCTATTTCGGACTAGCCGCGTCTCTGGTGCTGACGACTGCGCAGCAGCGGAGTCAGCCGATTGAATCCGATCCGACGTCTGATCGGTTCGCAATGCTCGGGTCCATGGTGCTGTGGCTGTTTTGGCCGAGTTTTGCGACCGCGATCGTGCCGTTCGAGCAAATGCCTCAAACGATCGTGAATACGATCCTTGCTCTGAGCGGAGCCACGCTCGCCACCTATTTCCTCAGCACACGTTTTCATCATGGAAAAACGTCGATGGTGGATATGGCCAATGCGGCATTGGCGGGTGGCGTCTCCATTGGATCGACTTGCAACCTTGTGAGCCCCATAGGCGCGTTTGGGATCGGATTGCTTGCCGGTGCGCTTTCGGTGATCGGGTTTGTGTTCATTCAGCCCATGCTGGAATCAAAAATTAAATTGATTGATACCTGCGGCGTCCACAATCTGCATGGGATGCCCGGGCTATTGGGTGGACTGATCGCGATTGCCGTGGTGCCCGGTGTCGTTGGGGTTCAACTCGTGGGCATCGCGATGACGCTCGCCACGGCGATTGTTGGAGGAGTCATCGCCGGTATGATAATCAGAGCGACTGGTACCACAGAGCAGGCCTATGAAGACTGCCATGAGTTTTCCCATGTGCCTGGACCGGAGAGTGAACGCAAGGTGGAGGAGCTCGCGTTGGGCGCAAAGGCCGATATCGAAATCTTGCAAAAGGAACTACTTGCCCGGGCGGCGGCACGTAGTTAAGCCGGAACGAAATCGTACCCGACTGAGTAGGGCATTGTGTTATCCCTTGTTCGGTCAGAACCGGCTGAGTGTGATGCATCCATCCGCGAATTGACCTGTTGATCTTCGGTCCCAAGGAGATGGGGAGGCTGGATGGGCTTCCGGCACGAGCGAGCGATCGGAATTGAATTAAGACTACTGAAGGTGCTTATCCGCGCCCAACAGAAACGAGAAGATGATAGATAGCGCGCGGCACGCACGAGATGCGGTGTGGTGCGCCCGACAGGACTTGAACCTGTAACCTTCTGATCCGTAGTCAGATGCTCTATCCATTGAGCTACGGGCGCCTGCTTATGTACCGACGAAATATAAGTCCTGAGGTAAAGGGCTAGCTTGACGACGATAGTGGTGGATGGCGTCTCGTCTCAGCACTCAGCGCTTTTGCCCAGCACGTACCAGCGTCAGTGGTTATACAGTTCTCAATGAGAAGGGGTCAAGAGACGAACGCCGGAAAAGTCTGGATTTGAGGTCCGGGGGGTGGTTAGGGGATGGTCTTGCTCACTTCGTTTGAGAAAGAACTTTCGGCGCCACCCGCATTGTATGCGGTGACTGTGAAAAAATAGGTGGTCCCGGCTTCAAGACCTGTCACGGTGTAGCTCGTGACAGTCATGGGGACGGTCGCTATCGGCGCACCATACTTACCAGGGGCTGTTGCCTGATAGATCTTGTGTCCAGCAACGTTTGCTTGTTCATTGCCATCCCAGGAAAGTGTGGCGGTTCCATTGCCTGTGCCTGACGCAGGGTTGGTTAGTGTGGGGTCAGACGAAGCACACCCCGCCGTCACAAGCAGGAAGAAACAAATCCGAAATAAATGATAGGGATTGGTCATCGATTTTGAGAATCCTATAGCACAGGTTTGCTGCGAGCAGCGTGTGTAGTGATCGATATGAGCAAAGTTTGTACCGATGTCAATGCGGAAGTATTCAGCTGGAAGTCATTGGAAGTATATGAAATGTGAGTGGACTATCTGCAGTGACCAGCAAGATCAGATGGAGAGCGGTGTAGTCTGAATCATACAGCTCGGAGAGAGCATAGCAATCGAGAGGGTGGGGCTCTGTTCTAGGAGGAAAAAACACTGGGGGGCTTTCTCCCTTTAGGCAGAAAGCCCCCTCAGTCTCACCAGCCGAGTCTACTTTCCGCCCTTTTCGTCCTTCTTGTCGCCAAAGGTGTCCGCGTGGCCACCCTTCTTCTCTTCTTTCTTATCGCCGAAAGTCTCGTCGGCCTTGCCATCCTTCTTCTTCTCTTCAGCAGAAATCACGACATGGCCACCCTTCTTCTCTTCCTTCTTCTCGCCGGCGAAGGCTGGCGCGCTGAACGTCACTGCCACTGCCACTGCCATCACTGCCATCAACATGCTTTTCATTATAAGAACCCCCTATTAAGAAATTAGAAGATATGTGTGCCGTTCATTTGGCACTTGCGAAGGTATACAGCAAAGGTAGTGCCATTCTGCCCTATTTGGAAGATGAAACAGAGAGCATCAGGTAATCAGCAGGTTACGAAATTCCTCTCATGAAGCTCCGAATGATTTATCCTACAGAGTGCTGTAGCAGAATAGTCTGGACATGACCAAACTGCCTCATTCCAATTGCTATTACCTAAGCGACTGCCGCTTTGCGAGTTCTCATCAGAGAGGAAGTAACGTGTGGAGGAAGAGGCATCCGAGGAACAGGCGGTAAGGTTTCAGGCCCGCCGACTACAGAGCGGAGTGCCTGCTTTTCGCATAGTTCAAACCCTCTTCCAGCGTTGCGAAGACCCCATCAAGTTGTGCCTCATAACAGTCATCAAGGAGTCGGCCCATGTCAGGACCAGGCTGGATCCCCACATCCAACAGGTGACGACCCGTGACAATGGGAGGAGGTGTCTGACGGTCCACTGACAGCTGTTGTGCCCGGCTCAACAACCACTCGCCGGCGGGAAATCCATCAAACTGTTTCGGCGGGCGGCCGGCATGGTCGGCTCGGGCCACGCGCACCAATCGGTCGATGCGCTTGACTTGTCTTGCCAATCGACGAACTGCGCTGTCCGAAGCGTCGGCATCGTGGAGGGCACGAGGACGAAGATGGCACAATACCAGAGGGATCACTTCATCGATCAAATGGTGCTGGTTCGTCAGCCGCTCAAGAAAACGTTTCGTTGGGCCGGCCCCTTCCGCTTCATGACCTCGCGAGGTGACGTGTCCATATTCCGCTCTGGTCGCGGCCGGTTTGCCGAAGTCGTGGCAGAGGACGCCCAACCCAACGGCCAGGTCGTCCGGTTCATCGCCGGTTCGCTCTGCGGCGAACCAATCCAGACAATGGAGCGTGTGAATCCAGACGTCGCCTTCCGGGTGCCAGATGGGGTCTTGTGGACAGCCTTCAAGGGCCGCGAGCTCCGGATAGAAACGGAGCCAGCCGCAGTGACGTAAGAACTGCAAACCCAGCGATGGTTTACGGCCTTGAAGGAGCAGCTTCTTCCATTCTTCCCACAGACGCTCGCTGGGTTGGTTCTCCTGGGAGAGTGTTTGACACAAGGCGACTGTTTCCGGCGCGCCCGCGAGTTCAAAGCGAGCGGCCAGCTGCATGCCGCGCAAGACGCGCAGAGGATCTTCCGCGAATCGGCTCGACGCGTGGCGCAAGATCCGTGCATCAAGGTCGCTGCGACCGTTGAAGGGATCGCGAAGCTCTCTGGTGTCCGGATCCCAGGCCATTGCGTTCATCGTGAAGTCTCGCCGTGCAAGCGCCTCGTCGATCGGCATATTGGGATCGGCCTGTCTCAGCAAGCCGGAGAGGGAGGTGTCGTCAGAAAGCATGCGGGAGGGAACGGAAAGATCGACCGGTAGACCTTGCAGCTTGAAGACCGCGAACGCTTTTCCGACGAATTGCACGGAGAAGTGCCCATCCAGCAGCGCATGGAGTTGGCCGGGCGGCACACCCGTCACTTCGAGGTCTAAATCACGGGGCTGTCGGCCGAGCGCGAGATCCCGGACCGAGCCGCCGACCAGCCATGTTCTCCCGCCGGCGCGGCGAATCAATTGCTCAATCTTGCCCAGCGCTCCCGCAAGCGCGGGATCTTCGATGCGAAAGCGGACCGGCATCTAGATTCCTGCTTCGCGGAGGAACGTCGCAGCTTCTTCCGGCGACACCGGATTGATGTAGAAGCCGGTGCCCCATTCGAAGCCGGCGACTTGCGTGAGTTTGGGGATGATCTCCAGGTGCCAATGGTAGTACTCGCCGGTTTTCTCATGCAGGGGAGAACTGTGGAGAATGAAGTTGTACGAGGGGCGAGACAACACTGTGTCCATGCGACGCAACGACTCCGAAAGGATCGGGGCCAGAAATTCGAACTGCGATTTCTGGCTTTCCTCAAAATATGCCGCATGGCGCTTGGGAAGAATCCACATTTCGAAGGGGAATCGTGGCGCGAAGGGTGTGACGCAGAGAAACTCCGGATTCTCGGCGACGATTCGATCTCCCTCCGAGAGATCTTGTCGGAGAATGTCGCAGTAAATGCAACGCTCCTTCTGCTGATAGTGCGCGCGGCATCCGTCCAACTCCTCCTGCACGTTGGTCGGGACGATCGGCAGGGCAATGAGTTGAGAATGGCTGTGTTCCAGGGTGGCGCCGGCGGACGCGCCGTGGTTCTTGAAAATGAGAATGTAGCGAAATCGAATGTCCTTTCTGAGGTCGATCATTCGGTCTCGATAGGCCCACAGCACGTCCTCGATCTTCTTGGTCGGCAGATCGGCAAGGCCTTCGACATGTGTCGGTGTTTCAATGATGACTTCATGGGCGCCCACGCCGTTCATGCGATCGTAAAGTCCGATCCCCTCGCGACCCATGTCACCTTCAACTTGCAGCGCAGGAAATTTATTCGGGACGACACGCACGGTCCAGTTCGGAGAATTGGGTCCGGCCGGCTGCGGTCGATAGGCCATGATTTCTTTCGGCGTGAGCCGTTCCTGCCCCGGGCAAAACGGACAGAGGGCCGTCGAAACCGGTCGGGCCGGTCGCAGATTGATAAAGTCATGCGGGCGGCCCCTGCGTTCGGTGGAAATGATCACCCAGCGGCCCACAACGGGGTCACGTCTTAGATCCGGCATGTGCCTCCATGCAAATGTTGAATGTTTGATGGTGAATGTAGAATGGGTGTCAACAATTCAACCAGTAACCATGTTCCATTCATTCACTATTCCCGCCGATCACACTCTCCACAGTTCCGCCTCAAATTCCGGCCCGGGTACCGTGAGGACAGCCGGACGATGGCCAGGATAGCGAGCGACTTCGAGGCCGTGTTCCCGCACGATGATCGCCATCTGGATCGTATCCCCTTGTTCCAAACACAGCTCTTTCCTGGGGACGGCCAACTCCAGAATGGCGCGGGCCATGATTGAACGATAGGCCCCGATCTCCTGCCAGGCGTCTGCTTGGGTCTGGCGAGACAAGAGAAAAGCTTCCGGGCCCGGCGAGGCAAGCGAAAACGTCAGTCGAAAGGTGAATCGAGGCCCTTGCAACAGAATGTCGACGTCAAGGCCCTGCCTGGTCGCACTCGTTTCGTCGGGGTCGAATCTCATCACGAGCTGATCCAAAGTCCAGCCGAATTGGATCGCCGTGAAGAGTCCGTCGGCTTTCCACATGGCTCCCAGCGGGGGTCGGGTGTTGATGTTCCCCGCGCCACGCCATTCGAAAAAGTCGGTCACCTTGCCGTCGATTGCGGGATTCAACAGGACGAGCGGCTGTTGGACTGAATCGGATTCGGAGGCGATGGTCCTGATACAGATCGGGGCATTCAGTTGCTCGGGGGGCGGAATGCCCATGTGCGTCCAGACGTTCCGAAGATGGGTGCGGAAGAGCCGATCGAATTCAGGCTTAAAGTCGGTATCGAAATCATCGCCGTACCACCAGAACCAGTCGCTGCCCTCGGCTGCGTAGAGTTCTTGCCAAGCCGCTTGCGCGCGATCGGGCGGAAGACTTTGCGCGAGATTCATCAGCTGTGTGCGAGTGTGACCGAGGAGATCCCACCCGCAGTTGTCTTCCTGGTGTCCGATCCAGATCTTGTAGTCGGAATTGATCCAGGAGCCGGAATGGAGGCAGGGGAGCTGTTGTGCGGGTTGCACGGCGGTCATTGCATCCGACATGGTCGAGGCCTGGACCATCACCTCTCCGGCGTGATCCAGCTCGTGGTTGGTGAGGGATTCGTATAGAAGAGACAGGAACCGCTCTCCGCCGTCGTGATAGTGTTCCCATGGGTTTTCGCCGTCCAGGATGATGGGGATGACGATCTTCTCTTGCGGTGTGTCGTGAAGAATGCCTCGCACACGCCGCAGGACATCCTCGGCGGCGGATTCGGGCGTCGTCTTGTGATAGACGAATCCGAATGCGTCGGAGATCTCGCGATCGCGAAACAATACGGTCAATGCGTGCTCGGGTTCACCGATGCGATAGGGTTGATAGAGCGCGGACTGCCGATGCCATGGACGGCCGCACATTCCCAGGGAGCGTGCGAGAATACCTTCGTCCGTGGCAAACCAGCGAAGGCCGGTCTGATGGATCAGCGGAAGCATCTCGGGACACACAGACCCTTCCGACGGCCACAGGCCGGTCGGAGCCCGACCGAATGTGCGCTGATGATATTCAACGGCCTGCTGGAGTTGGGCCGCGGCATCCTCCGGAGCATGAAAACGGGCGGGCAAGGGAAGGTCCGGCCTGGCTCGCCGGTTGATATCGGTGTCGATCACCAGCGGAAGAATCGGATGATAGAAGGGTGTCGTCGTCAGTTCGACTTGCCCCCGTTCCAAGAGCCGTCGGTACAGCGGGAGGATTTCTCGCACGGCCAGCCGTTGCAGATCCAAGAGTTCCTGCTTGTCATCCTCGGTGAAGCCTCGATTTTTCTGGCGTAGCGCGGCCAGACGAGGATATTGTTGAACGGTGCCATATCCGAACCAGGCGAGATTGTGCCATACCTGGAGGTCCAGCAGTTCTTGCGTGGAGAATTGACGGGCGACGCGATGGAGATCCTGTCCCGGGACGTCCAGTCCGCGTTTCACCAGCAACTCATGGTATCGTGGATAGGGGCGGACCATTGTCGCCCAGTTGGCTGAAAAGAAATGACGGACCAGAAAGGCTTTTTCTTCGTGCGTGAGGTCGGCCGCTGGGCGCTGTGCATGTTCGAGAAACAGGTCGAGGACCTTCCCGCTGCCGATCTCCTGTAACTGCAAGAGGAGGGATGGAGTGAAATTAAACGTGGCGTTCACGCCGGGAAACTTCTCCAACAGATAGGCCATATCGTAATAGGCCTTGGTCGCATGGAGGCGTACCCACGGCATGCTGGCCGATCCGGCCACTGGATCGGTGTAATAGGGCTGGTGCATATGCCACAAAAAGCACACGTGGACATGCTTCATTGATGCCGATTTCCTCCTTCTCGCGAGTATGTCATAGGGGGTATGAGCATGCAATCCACGGGCAGATTTGTGATAGAACATCGCATGAGGAGTTGATGATGGTGATATTTCTTCGGTACTGGGGGCCGGTGTGCGGATATGCCGGGCTCATTTTTTATTTATCCGTGCAGCCTCACCCTGACGAGCAGTTGCCGTTCGTCACGCATTTCAGTGATAAAGTTTTGCATGCGATCGAGTATGCGGTATTCGGCGCGTTGTGCTACCGGGCTCTTCGGGGAAGCGGGAATGATGCGTGGAGACAGCAAGCGATTCCGATGGCCATCCTTCTGGCCTCAATGTATGGGATGAGCGACGAGATCCATCAGGCCTTTGTCCCATTCCGGGATGCCAACTGGTTGGATTGGGTGGCGGATACGGTCGGAGCTGCGATCGGAGTGACCGTCATGCATCGGGTGTCGAGTCTCAGGCCGGTAGGCTCGATGCCAGAAGCGCTGCGGTAAGGCCGATCGAATCCGAGGTGTTCGTGACAAGTCGTGGAACCCTCGCTATAATCTGCTGAATATGTTGCCGGCCCGTCCCACGTCTATCAAGGCTCCGCTGCTGTCTCCTCCCGACTATACCCTCATCGCCCAGGCCGTCGAGACTCGTTTTTCTCCCGGCCTCGTTTTGAAGGCGCTGACGCCATTGGCAGGTGATGCCTCCAATCGGCGCTACTATCGGGCCACCGTTTCAGGCGGGCCACCACATACTGTGATCGTGATGCAGCTGGCTGAGCCGGAAGGTTTCAAACAGTCTGAAGAGGCGGTCAGTGGGGGGATCCATCAGATTTCTGAACTACCCTTCATCAACATCATGTCGCATCTGGCCAAAACGAAGGTGCCGGTGCCGGCACTCCACTACTATGATCAATCCGCGGGGTTGCTGTACCTGGAAGACTTCGGAGATGTGACATTGGCGGAGGCCGTCAGTCAGGCGGATGCGCCGAGCGTGGAGTCACGGTACAAACAGGCCATCAATGTCCTGGTGCAGATGCAGGTCCACGCCACGACGCCGGCGGATCCTGGGTGCCTGGCGTTTCACCGCAGTTTCGATGTGCCCTTGCTGATGTGGGAGTTCGATCATTTCCTTGAGTATGGCGTGGTGGCGCGTCGCGGCAGCCCGTTGCCTGAAGAGGACGCCACGGCGATACGACGGGAGTTCGAAAGGATTGCGGAATTGCTCGCCGGGCAGCCACGCGTCTTTACGCATCGCGATTATCACTCTCGCAATTTGATGGTCGACGGGCTTCGGCTCGGCGTGATCGACTTTCAGGATGCGTTGATGGGACCGGCAACCTACGACCTAGCCTCACTCTTACGGGACGCTTACATCCGACTCGACGAAACCCTCGTTGACGATTTGGTGGAGTACTACCTCGATCAACTGGCCGAACGGCGATTCGTTTGGACCAATCGTGCCGCGTTTCGACGGCTCTTTGACCTGACGAGCATTCAGCGCAATTTGAAGGCGGCCGGCCGGTTTGTCTACATTGATCGGGTCAAAGGCAACTCGAAGTTTTTAGCCGATATTCCTCGCGTCTTGAGCTACGTCAAACGCAATCTTGAAAAACATCCGGAGCTGGATATGCTTCGGAAGCGCCTCACGCCGTATGTGCCGGAGCTGCAGTAAGACGTGAAACGTGTGGGAAAGCTCAGCATGGGCTCCTCTCCCACGGCGTTTCACCGTTCACGTTTTACTTTTCCCGCCTTTGCGAGCACACCATGCGAGCAATGATTTTAGCGGCCGGTCTTGGCACCCGCCTGAGACCGCTGACGCACACCATTCCGAAACCGTTGTTGCCGGTCGATGGGGTGCCGCTCATCGTCTGGAATCTCTTGCTGCTGAAGCGGCATGGGTTCCGTCAGGTCGTCATCAATTTGCATCATCTGGGGCCGATGATCGAACAGGCCTTGGGCACCGGGTCGAAATTCGGGATTCGGATCCTCTACTCCAATGAACCGGTCATTCTGGGGACCGGCGGTGGGATTAAACAGGCTGAGCCCCATTTTTCGGGGGAGCCGGTGTTGATTCTCAACGGAGATACGCTGGTGGAGTTGGATCTTGAGGCGCTCTGCGATTTTCATCGCGCCAGCAACGCGGCGGCAACCTTGGTGCTCCGGGAAGATTCGGAGGCAGCCCGTTGGGGGCTGGTTGAAGTGGGAGAGAAAGGGCGGATCCTGCGTATCACCGGAAGAGGGCTTGCGGATTCCGTTCCAGCGATGCCTCGTATGTTCGCCGGGATTCACATCTTGCATCCTCGGTTGCTCCGGCAGGTGCCGAAAGGAGTGGCCTCCTCGATCATCGATCCGTATGTGAGAGCCATCGAGCAGGGAGAACCGGTGCTCGGGTATGATCTGCATGGGTATTGGTCGGACATCGGCACGGCCGAGCGCTACGCACAGGCGGAACGGGATGTCCGAGCGGGATTGATTCGTTTGGAAGCCCGTCAGCTTGCCGAATCGCGCGCGCCGCTTGGCTAGACCGGTCGCTTCGTCTCGCCTATTTTTGCTGTTTGAGTAATCGAGCCAGGTAGGTTCGTTGCAGTTTGAGTGATTCAGCGGCTTTTGTCTGATTGCCTTCGGCCAGCTCCATCGCGCGCGCGATGATATAGCGGCTGTGTTGTTCCATCGATTCATGGTAAGGCAGGTTCAGATACGGCAGCGGATCGTCTTTGCTCCGACAGAAGATGGTGTCCTCCGCCAGGAGTGCCAACATCTCTGGTTCAATGATATCCTTCGGGCTCAAGACGACGGCGCGGGCGATCACGTTATCTAATTCCCGAATATTCCCCGGCCATGGATAGCGGGTCAAGGCCTCGACCGCGGCCGTGCTCAACGCCATACCCGGTCGTTTCGCGTCTCTCGTATGCCGATCCAAAAAGAACTGGGCCAGGGCAGGGACGTCCCCTGATCGTTCGCGAAGCGGCGGCAGCGTGAGAGTCACGACGTTGAGCCGAAAATAGAGGTCTTCGCGAAACTGGCCTGCTCGCACGGCTTGCCGAAGATCCTTGTTCGTGGCCGCAATGATGCGAATGTTCACCGAGACGGTCTTGGACCCGCCGACACGGTGAAACTCCCGGTCTTGCAGGACTCGTAACAGCTTTGCCTGCAACGGAAGGGACATGTCTCCGATCTCGTCAAGGAAGACGGTTCCGCCGTCGGCCGTTTCGAGTTTGCCCTTCTGCTGGCGGTCGGCCCCGGTGAAAGCCCCTCGCTCATGTCCAAACAGTTCATTCTCCAGCAACGTCTCCGTCAAGGCGACGCAGTTGATGACGATGAGCGGCATGGCGCAACGATGGCTCCACTGATGGATCGACCGAGCGAAGAGTTCCTTGCCGGTCCCGCTTTCGCCGAGGAGCAACACGCTCGCATCGGATTTGGCGGCCCGTTGTGCCGCGTCCACGACAGACTTGACGGAGGGGCTGTTGCCGACGATGGAGGCGTAACGGCCGTCGACCTCGGAGCGGAGGTAGGCGACCTGGCGTCGCAGCGCATCCCGCTCCAAGGCTTTGCGAATCACGATCAACAGATGGTCTTTGTCGAGAGGTTTGGTCAGAAAGTCGTACGCCCCTTCCTTCATGGCCTCCACCGCGGCTTCAACGGAGCCATGCGCGGTCATGACGATGACGGGAATATTTTCCGACGGTTTTATCTGGGACAAACGCTTGAGGACATCGAGCCCCGATACTTTCGGCAGTGTGAGGTCCAGGAGGATCAGCTGCGGAGACTCGTGAACGATGCGGTCAAGCGCCTCCTGCCCCTCGGTGGCCGAGACGGTCTCGTACCCGGAGGCCTGGAGGCGGTCCTCGAGCATCATGACGATGTCGGGGTCATCGTCGACAATGAGAATCTTGGCGTTCATAGCGCAGCCTCTGTCATTGGTCATTCGTCATCGGTATCTGAAGACCGCATCGCGTGTTCTTCTGACTCATGACTGCTGACCGATGATTTACTCTTGTACATTGATGACGAGCCCCGTCAACGGCTTCGGGTAAAAATACGTTGATTTGTGCGGCATCCGCTCCCCCGCAGCCGCGACCGCTTGCACTTCACCGACCTTCGTGGCGTTGAGCAGGAATGCGCCCGTCCCTGTTCCGTTGGCCACCCAGTCCAGGGCTTCGTGGTCGTCCTTGGTGTACAGGATGGCTTCTTGTTCCCGCTGCGTCGGACAGAGCCTGGTCACGATCAGCTGCTGCAGCAGGGAGACGTCGAGTTTGGCTCGAGGGGAGGCCTGAATGGAAGGTCGATGGGCCGGCTTCAGCGTGAGGATGACGTAGCGGTCGTCGCCTTGGCGCGCCAGCCCGAACACGGGAGCATTCTTTCCTTCGGTCCGCAAGCTGGCCAGGAATCGTGCACGTGTGTGATCGTGAGTGGATGCGTCAAAGGGGAATTCTCGAAGCTCGAACACGTCGCCCAGTGCCGTCTTGATCTGGTCCGAAGACGGCAAAGGGGTGGTCGCAACGCGGTGCGTCGGTAATACCGTCAACCCTGGATCTTCAAGCGGAGTGAGCAGCATGAGCACCGAGTCGTAGGGTTGCAGCCCCGTCCGACAGCCCGCCTGCTGTCGCCGGAGCGTTTGATAATTCAGCGCCGTTTCATAGCGATGGTGACCGTCCGCAATGAACAGCGGCTTGTTGCGCATCGCATCGGTCACGTGTTTCAGTACGGTCTCATCGGTCACGGCCCACAGGCATTCCCGACAACCGGCATCGTCTTGAAAGTCGTAGCGCGCCGGTGTGCCTTTGACCGCCGTTTCCAGAAGTTGGATGATGGCACCGAGCGGATCGGAATAGAGAGACCAGATCGGGCTGAAGTTTGAGCGACAGGCTTCGATCAGGTTCAGGCGATCAGTCTTCGCCGCGGCGCGTGTGTTCTCGTGGGGATAGATATGTCCGGAGTCGAGCGCCTCCAGCTTGGCCAGCGCCAGAAATCCACGAAGCACCTTCTTCGGAGCATCGAGCGCGGAATAGGGAGGAGTATATTCGATCGTGTGATAGTAGACGGCCGGCCGGGCCTCGCGCTTGAGGATACCCTCGTTGAGCCAGGTCCGCAGCGTCGAGGCTGCTCGGGTGTATCGGTTATGGGCGGGGCTGTCGCCAGGTTGGTCGAGCCCCAACTCCATTCGGATGATGTTGTGGGGATGGCGGTCGTGAAGTCGTTTCTGCCCATTCGTGTCGATAATGTCGTACGGCGGGGCGACCACATCCTTGATAGCGCCCACGAGCGTTTGATCGTACAGCATGCCCTGGAATGGAAAAATCTGTGACATGAACAACCCCTTGGTAATGTCGTGACGGTGACGACGGTTTGATGGTTACAGGAGAGGTGGGGTCCTTTCGCCCTACGCTGTGCCGCTTCTACAGCCCGGCGTTCTTCCAGTGAGTGGGAGACAACTATCGATCGCGGGTAATCATGTAATCAGCGGCGACCGACAGCGCACGGCGTGCGGTACTATCGTCGAAGCGTTCAAGCTCATGTTTAGCGGCGGCGATATAGGCGCTCGCGCGATCCATCGCATAGGTGATCGAACCGAAATCGGCCATCAACAATAAAATTCGTTCAAGATCGGCCGTGCTGAGCGTCCGGGTTTCCATGCGGTCCTTGATCATTTGGCGGTCCTGCTCCGAGCAATGTTGCAACAGATGGAGCAGCGGCAGCGTCGCTTTGCCCTGCCGGAGATCTTGCCCGATCGTTTTTCCGAGCGACTCGCCGTTTGCGATGTAATCCAAGGTATCGTCGGCGACTTGAAAGGCGATGCCGAGGTATTGTCCGAAGCGGAACAGCGCCCCCTGTTGGATTTCAGACGCTTCGGCCAGAATGGCGCCCATGCGGCAAGCCGCCGCGATGAGACCGGCGGTCTTATGCTCGACGATCTTGATATACTCGATTTCCGGCATCGAGGGGTTGCCGTTATAGTACAGCTGAAGGACTTCACCTTCCGCCATTTTGTTGCAGGCCTCGGCCAGGACTTCATTGATGCCTTGATTCTGGAACTCAACGACTTTGCACATGGCCTTTGTATAGAGGTAATCGCCGACGAGAATGCTGATCTGGTTTCCCCACACTTTACGCGCGGCTCTTCTGCCTCGCCGGAGATCGGCGTCATCGACGACATCGTCGTGTAACAGCGTGGCGGTGTGGATGAATTCTACGATGCTGCCAAGCTGATGATGCTCGGCGCCGGGATAGCCGCAGAGGCGAGCCGACAGGAGGAGCAGCAGAGGTCTGATGCGTTTGCCGCCACCGCTCAAGATATGGGCAGCGACCGTATTGACCAGGGTGACGCTGGAGTCGAGGTTCCCCCTGACTCGATCTTCCACTCCGTCCAGTTCGCCACGGTAGGCGTCCCACACATCCGACATACTGTGCAGGGTTGCGATCGCTGGACCTTGTGTCATGTCGCGGATGGTATGGCAGCCGAGGAAATAAAGTCAAGCAAATGAAAGAGGTATGGACTGCCGCAATCTTGACAGAAGAATGACCCATCCAGTAAGGTCCCATCGTAACAATCGGGTGAGGTTCACCCTGAGCGTCAGAGGGGCACATCCACCCCAGGTTTCTCGCGTGTTTCTTCCCTGCATACATAGGAAAAACTCTCAGTCTTTTAACGAGATAGGTACATGAATATTCCTGGATTTCCCCGCCAGCAAGGGCTCTACGATCCTCGGCACGAGAAGGACTCCTGTGGGATCGGTTTTGTCGTCAATATCAAAGGGAAGAAATCCCATGACATCGTCCGCAAAGGGCTTCAAGTCTTGGAGAACCTGACCCATCGTGGGGCGCAAGGCTGTGATCCTCACACCGGAGATGGAGCCGGAATCCTGTTGCAGATCCCGGACACCTTCCTGAAGCGGGTCGCGGGGGATGTCGGCGTGTCATTGCCGAATGTCGGCGAGTACGGAGTCGGCCAGCTCTTTTTACCGCCTATTGCAGACGCTCGACGGCTGTGCGAGAAGCTGTTCACGGAGATTCTTGTGGAAGAAGGCTTGCGTCTGCTTGGGTGGCGCGATGTGCCGGTCAAGAGCGACCGGATCGGTACGCAAGCGCGAACGACCGAGCCGTTCATGCGGCAGATCTTCATTGCGCGAGATGCGTTGAACGAATCCCAATTCGAGCGGAAACTGTATGTGACGCGCAAGCGGGTTGAAAAGGCCGTGGCGGAGTCGGCCATTCAAGGACGGGAACACTTCTACGTCTCCAGCCTGTCGGCCAACACCATCGTCTATAAGGGGTTGTTGTTGCCGCATCAAATGGCGGCCTACTACCAAGACCTCACCGATGAGCGAATGGTCAGCGCGCTGGCTTTGGTGCACTCACGCTTCAGCACGAACACCTTTCCCACCTGGCCGCGGGCCCATCCCTATCGGTATGTGTGCCACAACGGGGAGATCAATACGCTGAAGGGGAACGTCAATTGGATGAAGGCTCGCCAAGGACGTCTTCATTCCGAGCTGTTCGGGAAGGACATGGAGAAGTTGTTCCCGATCGTCTCGGAGGATCAAAGTGACTCGGCTTGTCTCGACAATACACTCGAGTTTCTGCTGCTCGGGGGTCGTTCGCTCCCCCATGCCATGATGATGTTGATTCCGGAACCCTGGGTGGCGAATGCCCAGATGGATTTGGATCGTCGAGGCTTCTACCAGTATCACGCGGCGATGATGGAGCCATGGGACGGGCCGGCAGCCGTCTGTTTTACCGACGGGAAGATGATCGGCGCGACGTTGGACCGGAATGGGCTGCGTCCCTGCCGTTATCACGTCACGACCGACGGTCTCGTGGTTCTGGCATCCGAGGCCGGGGTCTTGCCGGCCGACGCGAAAGAGATTCGCATGAAGGGCCGGCTCCAACCGGGCCGCATGTTCCTCGTCGATACGGTGCAGGGCCGTATCATCGACGACGAAGAGATCAAGGCCGATATCGTCGGCCGCAAACCCTATCGCAGTTGGGTGACGCAGTACGGGGTCTCGTTGGATGAGTTGCCGGAGCCGCTGAATGTCCCGCAGCCCGACCACCCGACGATCCGCCAGCGGCAGCAAGCCTTCGGCTATACGGTCGAGGAGCTCAAAATGGTCATCACGCCGATGATCATGATGGGCGAAGAAGCGATCTCCTCGATGGGCACCGATACCCCGTTGGCGGTGCTGTCCGATCGGCCGCAGCTGCTGTTCAAATATTTCAAGCAGCTCTTTGCGCAAGTGACGAATCCCCCCATCGATCCGATCCGCGAACAGCTCGTCATGTCGCTCGTGACCAACATCGGCCCGAAGCCGAACTTGATGGACGAATCGCCGGAGTCGTGCCGCCGCATCAAGGTGCAGCAGCCGATTCTGACGAACGCCGATCTGCAAAAAATCAGAGGCATTTCCGACCCGCACTTCAAGAGCAAGACGCTTCGCATGTTGTTCCGCGTCGCCGAAGGGCCTGATGGGCTTGGCGAGGCGGTCGACGACCTCTGCCGGCAGGCCTCGCAGGCGATCAAGGAAGGCTACAAGTTTCTCATTTTGAGTGATCGTGGCGTGGATGAACAGTGGGCCCCGATCCCGAGTTTGCTCGGGATTTCCGCCGTCCACCATCACCTGGTTCGTGAGTGCACGCGAACTGAAGTGGGCTTGATTCTCGAAACCGGCGAGCCGCGCGATGTGCATCAGTTTGCCTGTCTACTCGGCTATGGCGCCGGGACCATCAATCCCTATCTGGTGTTCGAGTCGCTCGTCGACATGGAGCGCGATAACTATTTGCCGGAAGGACTCGATGCGCAGACGGCGGAAGGGAAATTCATCAAGGCCATCAACAAGGGCCTGCTCAAGATCTTTTCCAAGATGGGCATCTCGACCGTGCAGTCTTACTGCGGGGCGCAGATCTTCGAGGCGATCGGGTTGAGTCGCGAACTGATCGATCGCTACTTCACCGGGACCCCGTCACGCGTGGAAGGGGTCGGCATCCGCGAGGTCGGCGAAGAAACGTTACGCCGACACCGCACTGCCTATGAGCCGGCGGCGATCCGCCAACTCGATTTCGGCGGCGAGATTCACTACCGCATCCAGGGTGAGCACCATAACTGGAATCCGGAGACGATCTACAAGCTGCAGCATGCCAGCCGCTCGAACGACCCGAAGACCTACGCCGAATTCGCGCAGATCGTGAACGACGAGAGCAAGCGGCGATCGAACCTGCGCGGGCTCCTTGATTTCAAGTTCGTCCCCCAGCCGATTCCGATCGAGGAAGTGGAGTCGGCCAAAGACATCGTGAAGCGTTTCAATACCGGCGCGATGTCCTTCGGCTCGATCAGCAAGGAAGCGCATGAAACGCTGGCCATCGCGATGAACCGACTCGGCGGCAAGAGCAACACGGGGGAAGGCGGCGAAGATCCCGAGCGGTTCAAGCCCTTGCCGAACGGCGATTCAAAGAACAGCTATATCAAACAGGTGGCGTCTGCCAGATTCGGGGTCACGGCGCATTATCTCGTGAACGCGCGGGAATTGCAGATCAAGATGGCGCAGGGGGCCAAGCCCGGAGAAGGCGGTCAATTGCCGGGGCACAAGGTGGACGAAAACATCGCGCGCTTTCGATATGCCACGCCGGGTGTGCAACTGATTTCGCCGCCGCCGCATCACGACATCTATTCGATCGAGGATTTAGCCCAGCTGATCTTCGACCTCAAAAATTCCAATCCCGATGCCGGAGTCTCCGTCAAACTGGTGGCGGAGGTCGGCGTCGGCACAGTCGCAGCCGGTGTGGCCAAGGCCCATGCGGACAAGGTGCTCATCAGCGGCGATTCGGGCGGCACGGGTGCTTCTCCATTGGCATCGATCAAATATGCCGGGATTCCTTGGGAGCTGGGGCTGGCGGAGACTCACCAGACGCTGGTCCTCAATGATCTGCGAGGGCGCATCCGTGTTGAAACCGACGGTCAAATGAAGACCGGTCGCGACGTGGTCATCGCCACGTTGCTCGGCGCGGAAGAGTATGGGTTCGCGACGGCCCCCCTCATCGTCGAAGGCTGTATCATGATGCGCAAGTGCCATCTCAACACCTGCCCGGTCGGGATTGCGACACAAGATCCTGAATTGCGCAAGAAGTTCAACGGCAAGCCTGAACACATCGTCAACTACCTGTTCTTCGTGGCCGAAGAAGCCCGGCAGTTGATGGCGAAGCTCGGCTTCCGGACGATCAACGAGATGGTGGGCTGCGTCGACAAACTCCGGATCACGACAGCCGTCGACCATTGGAAAGCCAAGGGGTTGGACCTCACGCCGTTGCTGACGGCTCCGGATGTGCCGGCGGATGTGCCTCGCTATTGCGTGCAGAAGCAGGACCATGGTCTTGCCGATATTCTCGACAATAAGCTTGTCGAGCTCTGCAAGGCGGCGATCGAGAAGGGTGAGAAGGTCGCGCTCGATCTCCCGATCAGAAATATCAACCGGACGACCGGCACGGTGCTTTCCAGCAAGATCGCAAAGACGTATGGGCCGGACGGATTGCCGGAAGATACCATCTCGATTAAATTCACCGGCTCGGCCGGCCAATCGTTCGGGGCCTTCCTCGCGAAAGGCATCACACTGACCCTGGAAGGGGAGTCCAACGACTATATCGGCAAGGGATTGTCCGGAGGGAAGATCATCGTCTTTCCGCCGAAGAACATTTTGTATAATCCGGAAGAGACGATTTTGATCGGCAATACGTCGCTTTATGGGGCGACACAAGGTGAGGCCTATTTCTATGGCATGGCGGGTGAACGGTTTGCCGTGCGGAACAGCGGGGCGCAGACCGTTGTCGAAGGGACGGGCGATCACGGATGTGAGTATATGACCGGCGGCGTGGTCGTGGTGCTCGGGAGGACCGGCCGCAACTTCGCGGCCGGCATGTCCGGGGGCGTGGCGTTTGTGCTGGACGATGCCGGATCATTTCAGAGCCGTTGCAACACCGGGATGGTCGAACTGGAGTCGGTGACGACGAAGGAAGACAAGCAATTGCTCCACGGGTTGATCACGAAACACTTCATGTATACGGGAAGCCGGAAAGCCAAACAGGTCCTCGATGCGTTCGAGGCTGCCTTGCCGAAGTTTCTCAAGGTCATGCCGGTCGACTACAAGCGTGTCATAGAAGAACGGAAGCGGAAAGCGAGCGCGGTACACTAGAACGTGAAGCGTGAAAAGTTAAACATGGGCTAAAGAGTCAACGGTAAAAGGCACTGAGGAAAGATGGGAGATCCGAAAGGTTTCATAAAGTATGCCCGTGAGGGCCCGAAGCGCAAACCGATCGAACTGCGTGTGCTCGATTGGAAGGAGATGTACGAACCGATCTCCGAGGACAGGCTGAAGATCCAGGGCGCGCGCTGCATGGACTGTGGGGTGCCGTTTTGCCAAGGGAACACCGGTTGCCCGGTCGTGAATCTGATTCCCGAGTGGAACGATCTTGTCTATCGCGGTCGTTGGAACGATGCGCTGAAAGCGTTGCACACGACGAACAACTTTCCCGAGTTTACGGGTCGGCTCTGCCCGGCGCCCTGCGAAGGGGCCTGTGTGCTGGGCATCAATGAAGATCCGGTCTCCATCCGCATCATCGAATGGAACATCGTCGATCGTGGTTTCAACGAAGGCTTCGTGACCCCGATCCTCCCGGTCGTGCAGACCGGCAAGACGGTGGCGATCGTCGGTTCCGGCCCGGCGGGGTTGGCTGCCGCGCAGCAATTGGCTCGGGCCGGCCATGAGGTGACGGTCTTCGAAAAATCCGATCGGGTCGGAGGCCTGCTTCGCTATGGCATTCCCGACTTCAAAATGGAGAAATGGGTCATCGACAGACGGTTGGAACAGATGAAGGCCGAAGGGGTCAAGTTCCAAACCAGCGTCGCCGTCGGTAAAGACATCACCGGCGAACAGTTGCGTCGACAGTTTGATGCGGTGGGATTGACGATGGGCGCCGAGCAGGCTCGCGAGCTGCCGATTCCGGGACGCGAACTGAAGGGTGTGCATCTCGCGATGGAATATCTCACCCAGCAGAATAAGCGGACGGCGGGAATCCCGTTCACCGACGAGCCGATCACGGCAAAGGGCAAGCGGGTGGTCATTATCGGCGGCGGCGACACGGGCTCTGACTGTCTTGGGACGGCACACCGTCAAGGCTGCGTCGAAGCGCATCAATTTGAATTGCTGCCGGAACCACCGCCGCAGCGAGCGCAATCGACACCCTGGCCGCTCTGGCCGATGCAATTACGCACGTCCCACGCCCATGAAGAAGGGTGCGACCGGCAATGGAGCGTGTCCACCACGAAATTCACCGGCCACGATGGCCATGTCACAAAACTCCACGCCGGCCGAGTTACGTTTGAAAACGGCAAGTTTGAACCGATGCCCGGTACCGAGTTCGAGATGAACGCCGACCTGGTGCTGTTGGCAATGGGATTCACCGGCCCCGTCAAGAACGGCCTGCTCGATGACCTGGGCGTGAAGTATGATGCCCGCGGAGTGGTATCAGTGGGCGAGAATTTCATGACCAACCTCGACGGCGTTTTTGCCGGCGGCGACACCAAACGCGGCGCCTCGCTCATCGTCTGGGCCATCGCCGAAGGAAGAAAGATGGCAGCAGGGATCAATCAGTATCTGCATGCGAATCGGTCTACAAAAAAGGCCGTCTCCTGAGCTGACTGACTAGTCAGTCAGCTGCACAGAGCACCAGAGATTATCTCCTCCATGCTTCTCATTTAGTTTTTCATTTGCGGATGAGCGGAGAACCGTCGAAGTTGGGTTGAGAGGAAGGCGGAACGGACTATGCACTTCGATCGCAGCAAAAGAACTCGAGGATGTTCTACTCAACTTAATCCGGATGGGTCGTTCAGGAGAAATTAGGTAGCGGAAGTCAGGAGAAGGCGTTTACGCGGCGACTGGCTGAGTGCCAGTTCTTCATGATCAGTGTATGGCAATAAAAACGGGTCGGGAATCATTGTTTGGTGAGCAATCTTGAATTTAAACGAAAAAGCCCCTAAGAACCATTGATTGCACCGGCTATAGCGCTTCTTCATTGACAGCGTTCCGTCCAGGAACGTAGCCTGTCTCCCGTCTTACTATATTCAAGAATTCTGAGGAGGGCTATCATGGCGGCTGTTGATTATTTCCTCAAGATTGTCGGGATTGAAGGCGAGAGCAATGATCTGAAGCACAAGGGAGACATCCACCTGGATTCGTGGTCGTTCGGAGGCACGCAAACCGGGGGTGATCATTTCGCCGGCGGTGGGGGCGGGGGGAAGTTCTCGGCGCAAGATTTTCATTTCGCGACGAAGCTCAGCAAAGCCTCGCCGAAACTCTTTCAGGCCTGTGCCACTGGTGAACGGTTGAAGAATGCGACGCTCGTGGCGAGAAAGGCAGGCGAGGGACAGCAGGAGTACTACAAGATTACGTTCAGCGACTGTTTGGTGTCTTCCTACCGGCAGGGTGGGGCTGTCGGATCGGAACTCATTCCAACGGATCAGGCGTCGCTGAGTTTCGGGAAGATTGAGATCGAGTATACAGAACAAAAAGCAGATGGGTCGCTCGGCACAGTGGTGAAGGGCGGCTATGACTTGAAGCTCAATAAGGCTGTGTAGGGGACGAAAGGGGACAGCTCCAGGGAAACAGCGTTTAGACGGCGACCGGGCTGAGGGTCAGTTCTGTTTCATCGACGTGGTTGGGAACGACGGAGACTTCTCCGCCTTCGATCAAATCGGTGACTTGCTCACGGACTCCCTGCGCGTATCGAAGAAACTCGATCCCGAACTGGTTGTCTTTGTGCCAGCGCACGATTGAGACTTCGACGGCGAGCGGAGATTCTCTTTCCGGCGCCTCGATATGCAGCGCGAGGTAGCTGCCCGGCGTCAGGGCGACACTGCTCTGCATTCGGCATCCCGTCGGAGAGAGATCAAAGAGGGTTCCCTCTCCAGCGCCGTTGTCGGTCTGGACGCTGGCGGGATACCGGACATATTTTCTTGAGCTGCATCGGAGCTGCATATCATCCTCGCCGCTGATGTCTGTATCGGTAGTGTCGAGAAAAACTTAAATGTGCCGGCTACGCAATTTCTCCTCCTCTGGTTTCTACTAGACGCGACTGCGGTCATGTCTGTATCGTACGTGACACTCATAGTCGGGAGGAACGAGCCATGACGCAACAAAGCTATCCACGCAGCCCTAAGGCTCTCCTCGGCGGCATCGCTCATCTCGGGCGGTTGATCGACAAGATTCGTCTGCGCCATGCCGGGCAGATTCAGGACTATAACTACATCACGGTCGGGTTCGATAAGTATCTGGTCGATTTTCTTGGGATCGACGCGCAATCGTTCGAACAGCGAGTCTTGGTCGGTGGGACTGATGAGGAGCTGCTTGCCTGGGTCAAGGTTAACGGCCGCATGCTGTCTAGCCAGGAGGTGACGCAATGGTCGCAAGGGCTGCTTGTCTCCGGTCCCAAAGATGATGCAGCTCGCCGGCGATTCCAAGGCCGTTTGGAGGATATCGCGACCAAGCGCGGCGTGGCAGTGAGTTCCCTTCCTTCGGTCACCACTTGGGCCGATGTGATCGAACTCGATGAAGGTCGACTGTAAAGGCCAAAAGGCATGAGCCGAGCCGGTGTCATCTGCGTCTGCGTTGCGCTGGTGCTCGGGCTGCCGCTTCTCGGCGTACTGCTGGTTGGTGAACCGCTCGGACGCTATCTTGAATTTCCTCCGCGTACCAGCTACGTGCGGCATGAACCGTTCTCTCGGCTGGTCTTCATCGCTCTGTCGCTCTTGATTGTCACATTCCTCGGACCAATTCTCTTTCGGATCACTGTCACAAATCATCAGCTATCAATCGGTCATCACAATCATCAGTTCTTGCAGAAGCGCTTCACGCTCCCCTGGTGGGGTTGGCTCGGAATCGGATGGATGGGGCTCTGGTGGGTGCTGGCCTGGACCCGCTTCCCTTGGATGACGGCCGCTCAGGAACATACCTTCACGCCGTTGTGGCTGAGCTACATCGTGACCGTGAATGCCGCCACGTTCGCTCGCACCGGCCGATGCATGATGCTTTATCGACCACGCTACTTTCTCTCGCTGTTTCCGCTAAGCGCCGCCTTCTGGTGGCTGCTCGAGTATCTGAATCGTTTCGTGCAGAACTGGTATTACGTCGGTGTCGTCGAGCCGTCGGCGCTCGAGTACTTCGTTCGAGCCACGATTCCGTTCTCCACCGTGCTGCCGGCCGTCATCGGCACGGCGGAGCTGTTGACGTCGTATCCCGCCGCCAGTGCTGGCATGGGTCGGTTTCGACCGGTGCGTCCCCTCACCGCGAAGCCGGCGAGTTGGTCGCTTCTTCTATTGTCCTGCCTCGGACTCCTCGGCGTCGGACTCTGGCCCAATTATCTCTTCCCCTTCGTCTGGATTGGCCCGTTGTTGCTCGTGGTCTCGCTTGAGGCGCTGGCCGGGAGACCGACCATCCTTTCACCGCTCGCTCGGGGCGATTGGCGGAGCGTCTGGGTGCCGGCAATCGCAGCCCTGATTTGTGGAATCTTTTGGGAGCTGTGGAACTGGAAGAGCCTTGCCCACTGGGAATACGCCATTCCGTTCGTGCATCGGTTTCAGATGTTCGAGATGCCCTTGCTAGGCTATGCGGGATATCTGCCGTTCGGTCTCGAATGTATCGCGGTCGCCGATCTCTGTTTGAATCGTCGGTTTTCCGGAGGAGTGAAGTATTACCGGCATGGAAACGAGACGGGTCACTCTTGATCGCTGAAACGGAACGGCGCTATCTCAATTCTGTCCATCCGCCTGTTTGCGAGCGAAAGGCCAGTTGGCGCGTGGTGGTCTGGATCACGGTCACGTCGTTCGTCTGGTCGATGGATTGCATCTGTTCGTGCGCCGACCAGCGCACCGCGAAGACGCCTCCGGTGAACGCGGAAAACGCCAGGGCTCGCTCGGAGGTCACCACAACGATGACATGGCCGCGACCCCGCAGTTGTTTGACGGTTTCATTCGGCCCCAACGGATCGCTGAACCAATGACCGCGACTCTCTTGAAACCCATGGACTCGCCGGTTGGTCTGAACCACGATGAGGCGCGGCAATATCTGATGTCGGTCAACCTGCTCCTCGATGCCCAGCTGCATTTCCGTCCATCGCCGCAAGCCGGATGAAAAGCCTAAAAGCCGGCGGGTGGTCTGGGCAAAGCCGGCCGGCCCTTGAGACCCCGTGGTGACGAGTGTTTCATTGACCCCCAAGGGTTCTTCGACAGGACTGCCGCCTCCTGGAAGCGCAACGACTCTGTCTTTGACGAGCGTGATCAAGACATCGATCTGGCGAACTTGCGCGAGGACGAGACTGAAGCCCAGGGACAGCAGAAGGATGAGAGCAAACGTGGCGCGGATGGTGGTGGAAAGCATCTGCATGCTGTTTGTAAGCTGGCTCAGTGTCGCCTATTCATAGAGCCTCCTGCAACAGATTGCGCCGGAGGTTCTCATGAAGAGCCTCTCGCGGCAATACAGCGCCGTCGGCCCGTGAGGACCGACGGCCGGTACTTGTCTTGTGTTGAACGGCGATCGATCCTACAGGGAGGGGAGCGTCAGCAACTTCTTCATTTCGCAATGTGCCAGGACAACGTCGGGGGCCCGCTGCAGCGCCTCATAATAACTGCGTTCATATCCGTCACCGAGTTCCGAGGGGCGGATGAGCGTTCGCACCTCGGTCAACAAGACCGCTACATCGTCGACGCTCAGTTGGTCCTTCCCATCGAGCAATTCATCGATATGGACGACCATGTTGGACAACGGATGCAGCCAGGTAAACCACGGGTCGTTCATCACCAATTGTAAGAGTTGGCCGGTGGTGTCCACTCGACCGTAAATGCGCTCATAGGTCAGCTGTTCGGCGACGATCAGGGCTTTATGCAATCCCAAGAGTCCATGCCGAACATCCGACAAGGTTCTCCGGAGCGGGTTGGTTTCTCGAATCTGCGTCTGTTTCGATGAGAGTGCCATATGAATAATCCTAACAGGTCAATGAGAAAATAGGGACTCAGGGGCCTTCCTTCGTGAAGAGTCAGTCACGTTATACCTTCTTATCGGAGATCAGCCGTTTGTTCTGTAGCCGCGACAGGGGCATTGGCGATGGGGCAGTCGGGGGCCTGATACACATCTCTATCATTCGGGCGGGGTTGCTCGATGGCGCGCCGGAAGTCAGCGTCATTGTTCGGGTAATTCTGAGGACAGAGAAACAGCAGTCCGTTGCTGGCTCGAATCCTGAGCCCCCGTTTTTCCCGAAGAAATATGTTTCTGCGGGCTTAGAAGGTTTCCATAGACGGAAAACAGCTCGCCGGTCAGACGAGCGACATTGTCTGGATCGGTTGGGTGTTTCCGCCGGATATAGTCGTTGAGGACACGGCCTTGAGCGGTCTTATGGACATGAGGCTGGTCCAAATTCATGTTGTAGCGCTGGACAGCGTCGGCGACGCGGCTGATGAAGACCACAGTGCCGTCTGGATCCAGCCGTTCGACGACTCCCACATGGGTCAGGAGATCGTTCAGTGTGTTGTCTCCGTTAAAATCCCACGTATTATCAAAAAACACGAGATCGCCTGGGCTGACGTTCGACCCTCGAAGAAGGGTTCCGTGCCGACGCACGTGGTTGTGGATGAGCCGGACGCCGTTTCCCTTCGGGTCGGTAAACGCTCCATGATACAGGTCGATCCCGTGCTCCAGGAAGATGGCGCGTGTCACCCCCGCACAGTCGTAGGCGATTCGTTTGCCTTGGCTTGTAATCGTTCGCGCTCCGACCAGTCGCGCCGCAGATTCGACGATCGCCGATCGACTGGGGAGAGACGTGATGAAGGCAGTCGGGTGATTTCCAGAGGCTGGTCCGGGAGAAGGATGGGGCGGTGCGGGTCCATCACGAGGCTCTGTCTTGTCCGCTGAGATTGCGGGCGCACCGATTCCCCTCTTCAGCGTCTGGGCTGGCTTGGTGCAGCCCATGAGAGTCGCGATCGCAAGAACGGCTATGATCAGGAAGAACGGCATCAGTGGTTACCGCACGTTCACAAATCGGCCTTCGGCTGTCTGTCGGAGTGCATCGATGTCTTCACGCCGCGTGACGGAGAGCGGCACCGTGTGGGTCAATTCTTCGATGAGCAGATCAGTCGTGAGCGGAGTTTTTTGGTGCAGCGCTCGATAGAGGGCTGCTACCACTGCCTGTTCGATCTCCGACCCGCTGAAGCCGGCGCTTGCGCTGACGATCTTGCCCAGGTCAAACTTCTTGCTGTCCTGCTTCCGAAGGCCGAGGTGAATCGTCCAGATGCTTTCCCGTTCGACATCGTCCGGCAGATCGACGAAAAATATTTCATCGAACCGCCCTTTGCGCAGGAGTTCGGGAGGCAACGACGACAGGTCGTTGGCCGTGGCGACGACGAACACATCTTGTCTTTTTTCCTGCAGCCAAGTGAGAAAGGCACCAAAGAGTCGTCGGCTCAATCCCGCGTCGGCGTCGCCGTTTCCTCCGCCGGCGACCATCGCCTTCTCAATTTCATCGATCCAGAGAACAATCGGGGACAAGGACTCCGCCATGTCGATCGCTTTGCGGAAGTTCTTTTCCGATTCGCCGACGAACTTGTCGAACAACCGACCGGCGTCGAGTTTCAGGAGCGGAAGTTTCCACTCCCGTGCGATTGCCTTGGCGGCAAGCGACTTGCCGCAGCCCGGCACACCGACCAACATGATGCCGCGAGGCGGGGTGAGATTGAGCGATTTGGCTTCGGCGGTAAACCCAACTTGGGCGCGATCCAACCAGGACTTCAGATTGGCAAAGCCTCCCAATTCAAACCGATTGTCCTCCAAGGGATAGTATTCCAAGAGACCTCCGTCCTTGATCGCCTGCACCTTGCGCTGCAGGATGGTTTGGACATCCCCGGCGGAGAGAGTGCCCCGTTCGACGAGGCATTGGGCGATGACCTGACGGGCTTGATGGAGCGTCAATCCTTGTAGGGCACGGAGGATAGTTTCGGACTCCTTAGGCGAGAGGCCGCTTGCGGCAGTGTTGGGTTCAGTGATCGAACCGGGAATGCCGCGCGCGAGGGGCGTGGGCCGTGGACGAGAAGTCGTGCGAGGTCCCAACGATTGGAGCAACCCACGCAGCATCGATCGGAGTTCATCTTGGTTCGGCAGTTTGAGGTCGAGCCGCACCGCAGTTTTGTCGAGATCCGGCGGCAGCGTGATCGGCTGACCGGTCAGCACGCAGGTGGCCCGTGATCGACTATAGATGGCGGCAACCTCTCGAAGTTGTCGGCAGACAGCGGGATCTTGCAGGTGCGGGCCGAGGTCCTTGAGCCAAAACACCGCTTCGACGGTCAACCCATGAAGATGCTGCAGGACAGCCAAGGGGGTCGCGGTCATCTTACTGAGTGTCGCGCCCTCGTCGGCGCGAGTGAGTCCTCTGGTGATAGACCACTCGAACAACGGCATGCGTTCCTGCGCGGTCACCGATTGTAGTAGGGCCAGGACCCGCTCCTCCTCCACTGTTTCAATGACGACGAGAGGATGGGAGGAGCGAATGAGAGTACGGAGATCGTGCACGCTGGTTGACAGAGCCATCGGAGGGCAATGCTAGCACGAGGCCTTGACCGGACCAAGAAAACCGGTGATTGTGGCCGTCGTCCGTCGAAGGCTTATGTCTTGGCGGGACTGTCGAGTGCTTTGTTGATTTCGTTGATAAGGCGGCGCTCGATTTCGCTCGTTTCTTCGTGACTGACGGTTAAGATGCGACCCCCTTGTGCGACTCGTTCGAATTCCGCCTTCACGCCGAGCTTTGTGAGGCTGTCAGGAAGCGCTTGCAGAGAAATGAGGTATTGGTTTCGCGAGCCCGTCACTTCGAGCGAAGCGGGGTTGGAGATCTTGCGCTCCGTCACATAGACCGCCCGTTGATCGGTCTTGACGCTGACCTTCAGGTGATATCCGTTGCGTGCCAGCGCATCTTCAACGACTTTGGCCACGGTCGGCATAGGCCGGGGGAGCGTATCGGACTGGGCGCCTTTTTCCTCGACTTTGAGGGATTCCGTCATCTGCGAGGCAATCATTCGCTTGGTCTCAGCCAGTTGCAGCTCGTATTGCTCGATTTGGTGTTTGGCTTCGTTTTTTGCGGCTTCCGTGGTGCTCCTTGCATCCCGGAGCTCTTGATTGAGGAGATCGATTTGCTGCTGCATCACCTTATTCCCGTCCTGTAAAGAGCTCAGGAGGGACTCTTGTTTGAGGACCTGTCTCTTGAGCACTTCATTTTCGGCGCGGAATGGGCTGTCATCCGGAGTACATCCAAAGGCAACCAAGACCAATAGGAACCCGACCTGTAACGACCATCGAACAAGTAGTGTTTCGGTGCGCACGCGTGAGTCCTCCTAATTCGGTGGGTGGATTATCTACACTTCTGATGAACTTGTCCATGTGATATCCGATCGATGACCGTTCCAGCGACTCACCGGTTTGCCGTTCGGATGAAAGTCACGGGCGGATATCCTGTCGTCGTTATCCTGTCATTTCATGCAGTTGTCGTCGGCGACCGAGAGTGCGGACTACTCGGGGTGTCGTAGCAGATGACGATGGGCTACACGATCGGGTCAGTAAGGGCAAATTTCTCACACCTTAGATCCAATTGGTCCTGCCGGATCACCGGGCGGCGCCTCGGCTTCTGCTTGACTCGGATGGAATCATGATGAAGACGTTTCAGCGGTAGAGAAGAGGGAGGGAGAATGAAGGTTCCTCGCTTGCGCTTCCTGCTCGTTCGACTGTAGCATGTTCGTATCATGACCGCCTTGATTCGGAAGACCTTCTCGGTTCCACCCCTCGGTTGTAATTGCTCAATCATCGGTGATCCCGTCACGAAGCAGGCGGTCGTCATCGACCCCGGTGGCGCGCCGGAACGAATTCTCCAGGAGGTGCAGCAACTGGGGTTCACCGTCACCCGCATCCTCCATACGCACGCCCATCTCGATCACTTTCTGGCGTCCAGCGAGATCAAGAAGGCGACCGGAGCGGCGATTTGCCTGCATCAAGACGATCTGCAACTGTGGAACAACCTCGAACTTCAATGTCGGGTTTTTGGGGTGTCGTATGTGCCGGCGCTGGCTCCGGACCATTGGCTTGGGGATGAAGAACGGGTGATGCTGGGGCAGGCGCCGATTGTGGCAATCCATACACCAGGCCATACACCTGGGTCGATGAGTTTTCATGTGCCGAACGACAAGCTTCTGTTGGCTGGGGACACACTCTTTCGGGGAAGCATCGGCCGGACGGACTTATGGGGAGGCGACTTTGAGACCATCGAGGAATCGATTCGTGAGCGACTCTATACCCTTGATGAGGCGACTACGGTTGTGACCGGTCATGGGCCGGACACCGAAATCGGCATTGAAAAGGAATCGAATCAGTTTGTTCGTGTGTGACAAGGTTGGGCCGTAGCGATTATTCCCTGCCCATGCGTTCTTTCAGGCGCTCCATCCGCTTTTCAGTCGATTGCTTGATAAAGATCATGTTCTCGGCAAGATGTTGCCGAGCGTTGATCTTCCCTTCATCACGCCGTTTTTGTTGATCGAGTCCGAACTGCGCGATGATCGGTCCGTCTTCCTTGTTGAGTTCTTTCCAGATCTCGGTACAGCGGGTTTGTTTGGCAGCCGGATAGGTGTCGCACGGCGGGCCGACGGCCGACCACACGGAAGCTGTGACGAATAGGCCGATCATCAGCGCCGACAGATGGCACCGGATCTGAGTCATGTCTCGTTCCAATAGAAAGAAAGATGGTTCGCAGAACGCGACACCATACCACAAGTCGCGCTATCGCGCAGACCTGTGAGAGATCTCTCCTCGCTGACAGCTCTCCTGTGAGGAATATTGGACTGACTCGATTGTTCTTCTTGCGGATTTGCAAATCTTGCAGGAGAGGCAAGGGGCGTTTGCGGGCTAAATTTTCATGGCTTCGTTTACTTCCTCCAGCGTCGCCTTGGCGACCGCGGCCGCTCGCGTACTGCCGATCTCCACGATCTCGTCAACGCGGGACGGCTCGTGCGTGAGTTTGGCGCGCTTGTCCCAGATCGGTGCCAACTGTTCCACGATTCGGTCCGCCACGAGTTTCTTGCAGTCGATACAGCCGATCGCAGCGGATCGGCAGTCTGCGTTGACCTGGTCCCTGACTGCCTGCGGGGAATAGATGGTGTGGAATTCGTAGACGGGACAGAGGTCTGGATTGCCGGGGTCGGTCCGTCTGACACGGGCTGGGTCGGTGACCATGGTCTTGAGTTTTTGCCGGACGACCGGTTCGGCATCGGAGAGGTTGATCGTATTATTGTAACTCTTGCTCATTTTACGGCCATCGGTGCCAAGCACCTTGGGAAACTTCGTCAGGTGTTCCTTCGGTTCAGGGAACACCGCGGCCTTGTAGATATCGTTGAATCGACGCGCGAGCTCTCGTGTCAGTTCCAGGTGGGGAAGTTGATCTTTTCCCACCGGAACAAAATCCGGTTTGTACAAAAGGATGTCGGCGGCTTGTAGCACCGGATAGCCGAGAAAGCCGTAGGTGGTGAGGTCTTTCCCCTTAATCTCATCTTGTTTTTCTTTATACGTGGGATTGCGCTCAAGCCATGAAACGGGCGTCATCATTGAAAGCAAGAGGTGGAGGATGGCGTGTTCCGGGATGCGAGACTGGATAAAGAGGGTGGAACGTTCCGGATCGATACCCCCGGCAAGCCAATCGATCAGCATCTCACGCACGAACGTCCGGATGCGGCTCGTGTCGGCATAGTTTGTCGACAACGCATGCCAGTCGGCGACGAAGAAGTAACAGTCATATTGTTCTTGCAGCACCTTCCAGTTTTCTAAGGCGCCGAGAAAGTTCCCGAGATGCATGAGGCCGCTGGGCTGCATGCCGCTGAGGACTCGTCCGCGTGGTGTACTCATTCTGCGACTCCCGGACGGAGACCAAGCGCCGTGGACAAGATCGTCCCGGACAGCTCCTTGGCGAAGGTCCCGGTGATCGTATGGAGAATGCCTAGTTCTTTGTCGAACACGATGAGCCCCACCAGGATGAGCATGCCATAGGGCTCCAATCGCGCGAGTGTCATCGCCGGCTTCGACGGCAACAGCGCCGTCAGGATCCGTCCGCCGTCGAGCGGGGGGATCGGAAGCAGGTTGAACAGTGCGAGAAATACGTTGATCATTACGGAATATTTCGCCATGACGGCGATCGGGCTCAATAAGAGGGTTGCAAGGAGACCCGAGGACTCTTCGGCCTCGGTGGCGCTGCGAGGAGACAGGGTCGGCTCGAACGTCAAGATCAACGCCAAGAGCAAGGCGCTGACGACGGCGAGCAGCAGGTTCATCCCGGGACCGGCCGCCGCCACGAGCGCCATGTCGCGTCGCGGCTGATGCATATTCCGAGGGTCAATCGGAACCGGCTTGGCCCAGCCCAACAGAAAGCTCCCGGGCAACAACAAACAGATCAGCGGCAAGATGATCGTACCGAACGGATCGATATGGGCCAGTGGATTGATGGTGAGTCGTCCTTCACGTTTTGCGGTCGAGTCGCCGCATTTCTCCGCCATCCAGCCATGGGCATATTCATGGAGGACCATCGCAAACAACAAGGGGAGCCCCATGTACGAGATTGTGTGAAGGATTTGCGAGAGGGAATTCATGACGATCAATCCAACTGGACAAACTTACCCTGTTTCACCTGCAGAAGAAAGAGCGGGCGGTGCAGGGTGCCGTCTGGTCCGAAACTGGCCGGTCCGGCGAGTGTCGGCAGGTTGCGCTGGGTTATGAGGAATTCGTGGAGCGCTTCGCCGGAAGTGGCCCCATGGCGGATTCCTTCGATGACGACTCTGGCCGCATCATAGCCCTGCATGGTGAACAGCGATGGAGTCGATTGAAAGCGCTTGTGGTACCGCTGAACGAACTCCTGTACGGCGGGGTTCGGGCTGTCGGCGAAGAAGCCATCCACGAATGTTGCACCGTCGACAGTCCGGTCGGCGGTGCGGGCGAAGTCCTGCGAGTTCCAGCCGTTGGTGCCCAGCAGCGGGGCTTTGATGTCATGAAACGCCAGCTGCGCGGCGAGGAGGCCGATCTCGTGCGAACGACTGGGGATGAAGATTGCGTCAAACCCCGGCGTGTAGAGGACGCGTTTTTCGTTTCGACCGAGAGGCTTGCCGGGCTGTCGTGGCGTTTCAATCGGAACCGCCAGCCCATACTTTTTCAGATCTTCCGCCTTGAGCCGTTGGATCTGCGGGCCAAAATCCGTTTCCCCTTCCTTGAAGGCTTCCATGGCGATGATTTCGCCGTCGTATCGGCGCACCTCTTGCGCGAAAAGCCGGGCAAGTTCTCGCCCATAGACGGTGTCGGGGTGGAGAATGCAGAATCGTCGATAGCCCTGTTCTTTCGCGGCGTAGGTCGCGATGCGTTCGGCTTGCATGGCGTAGGTCAACGAGGTGCTGAAGAGGTAACTGCCCAACCGACGGACATTGGGGAGTGTGGCTGCCGGTGTAATCAACGGGATCCTGGTTCTTTGCGCCATTTCAGCCATGACCGGAAGGTTTTTGGACAACATCGGGCCGATGACGACGAGTGGACGGTCGTCATGCAATAGCGTCGAGAGATCGTCCAAAAAGCCCAGCCGGTCGGCATCATGATCCTTCACGATCAATCCGACGGATGGGCTGCCCGGTTGCTCGTGAGCCCGTTCCACCGCCAATTGAATGCCCTCCAGGACGTCATTGGCGAAGGGGGACAAGTGGCCCGACAACGGAAGGACGGCCGCGATAAAATATTGGTTGGCCTTCAATCTCGACTTGATGAGTTCCAGCGATTCGCTTGCTTTCGGGACGGAGGGATGAGCAGGAAACGCAGCGAGAAAATGCCGGGTCTCCCGTTCCGCTAAATGGTCTTCGCCTCGCCCGATATAGTAGTCGATCAGTCGAAGCGACGCGAGGTCGGCGGGATAGGAGCGAGGATAGGCATCCCGCACCCGGGTCAGCCCTTTTTTATCCAGCTTTTCGGTGATGAATTGGCGAATCTGCTCCCGTGTCTCCGCCATCTGTGCGTCGGAACTGCCGGCCATGCCTTCCAGCAAGGTATGGATGGCCCGGACATAGTCTCTCTTTTGAGCGAATGCCTCGGCGGTCAGCTGCTGGGCCTCGCGTTTGGTTGAGTCGTCCGATGCCGCTGTCCGCACTTGCGCCAGCAACGGCAACGCGAGGTCGATATTGCCCATCGCGGTATGGGTGCGGGCCAACATCAGTTTGCCTCGGTCCAGGAGGTCGGATTCGGGAAACTCCGTCTGAAGTTGGTTCAGATAGCGGAGCGCCTCTGCGTAGTCCTTCATTCCATAACACGCGGCGCCCAGCAGCAGATAGGTGTCATCGAGATGTTCGGGTGGTGGAGTGGTCGTCAAGAATCGACGCAAGACTGTGGCTGCGGTTTCCGCGTCCCCTTTCTCAATCAGGTGTTTGGCCTGGTTCAAGACCGGTGGGTTTGGAAGAAGGACCTTGACGGGATCTGCCGCTGCCGCGTCGCCCGGTTGAGCCGACATGACGCCGCTGCCGAGCGTCAGCGCGAGAGCCATAGCGACCATCAGCGGCGGCCATGCAGGGATGGAAGAGGGGTTATACGAGTAGGTGAGCATTACGTTCGATCGGCGGTAGGCCGTAGGCAGACTAGTATCGGAAAGGGTGCGGCCTGTCAAGGAGTACTCGGGTGGCAGCATTGTACTGATGCAGCGAGTTGGCTATAGTTCGTGCTCCGACCGCCATGATTGAACCAACGGCACCATTGCTGGATCCTCTGCTTGAACGGTATCTCAGCGAGCTGCGGATTGAAAGCGGACTAGCCACCAATACGCTCGAGTCCTACCGCCGAGACCTGTCGCGGTGGCAGCGATACTTGATGGAGCATCAGCTCAGTGTGGTAGCCCCTGTCCCACCGCACACGATACGGTCCTTCCTTGCATCGCTTAAACACGAGGCCCTTGCGGCGTCATCGATTGCCCGTCTCCTCTCGGCGATGCGAGGGTGGTATCGCTTTCTGATTCGGGAAAACCTCGTGGAGGCCAGTCCGCTCCGTGATATGAGGGCGGTGCGTCGGCCGGTTCGATTACCGAAGACACTGACGCATGAGGAAATGACGGCATTGCTGGAGCTGCCGGCTCGTGATCACGCCGAGGATCAACGCGATCGCGTGATGTTGGAATTGTTGTATGCGGCGGGTCTTCGTGTGTCAGAGCTTGTCGGACTCAGTCTTTCGCAGATCGACATGCAATTGGGTTGCGTGCGAGTCGTCGGGAAAGGCGCCAAAGAGAGGGTCGTCCCGATGGGACAGGTTGCGGTCAAGATGTTGGTGGATTACGTGGAGCATGTGAGACCCGTTCTACTCAAAGGGCGATCGTCCCGTGTGCTGTTCATCAGCCGGCGAGGACGAGGGCTTACGAGGCAGGCATGTTGGAAGCTGCTTCTGCGGCGGGCGCGACGCGCCGGCATTTCCAAATCGATTTCTCCGCACATGCTGAGGCATTCCTTTGCCACGCATCTGCTGGAGGGAGGAGCCGATTTGCGAGTCGTGCAATCAATGTTGGGGCACGCAGACATCGCGACGACTCAAATCTATACGCATGTGGAAGGCAGCCGGTTACGACAGATCCATCGCCGATATTTCCCACGACAGCGTGGCCGACGGCAGTCGGACGTGCAAAATTCCACGAAGCCTAAATAGTTAGGAATCAGTATATTATGGAGCGTGATGAACGGGACGTGAACCCGTTGACAAGGAATCGTGGACTTGATACCCTCCGCAGCGGTTGCCAAGAAAATCGGGCGGATAGCTCAGTTGGGAGAGCGCTGCCCTTACAAGGCAGAGGTCACAGGTTCAATCCCTGTTCCGCCTACCATGTAAAAGTGTGGTACGCAGAGGCAGGAAGTGTGTTTGCTGTGTGGAGGGTCTGTTCCTACACGCAGGAATTGATCGGCGACCAACGACTTCGTCTTGTCGTGCTGTTGTTCTGCCATCGATAGATTTTGCGGGGCCGTCGTTCAGCCTGGTTAGGACGCCAGATTGTCAATCTGGAGGTCGCGGGTTCAAATCCCGTCGGCCCCGCCATTTTCTTCAGAGTTTGGTACAATCCACTTTGCCAAGGACTCATGAGCGCTGAGGAGGGAGAGTAGAGACTCGTATGTTTCAAGCCGGCCCACTAGGAGTCATTCTGTCGCTCGGGATCGTGTCCAAGGTGGTCCTCGTCCTCCTGGTCTGCTTTTCGGTTGCGTCCTGGGCCATCATTTTCTACAAACTGGCCGTGTTTCGCACCGCTGATGCAAAAGATCGTCATTTTATGGCCGTATTGCTACGGGCCAGAGATGTGGAGGATGTCACTCGGCATGCGCAACAGACGATCGGAAGTCCCTGCGCAAAGATTTTTCATACCGTGATTCAACGGATCGGTTATCTCCCCACCGAGATGAACGAACACGGTTCCATTGCGTATGATCGACATGTGATGGAGCGGACGGCGGCTCATCTTGTCCAGGGACAAATCGCCAAGTTGGAATCGTTCCTTCCGTTTCTTGCGACGACCGGCAATATCTGCCCGTTCGTGGGGCTCTTGGGGACGGTGATGGGCATTATCGACTCATTCCGGGAAATCGGCACGCAAGGCACAGCCAGCATTGCGGCTGTGGCTCCCGGCGTTTCCGAAGCCTTGATCGCGACCGCAGCCGGATTGTTTGCCGCGATTCCCGCCGTCATCGCCTATAATTATTTTCTCGTACGCATCAGACGTGCCGCCATGCATATGGATTCGGTCGTGGTGGAGCTCCTGGCCTTGATTCCAGCCCAGACGAGACCTGTCGCTCCGGTTTCCGTTGGAGCGAAGGGATGATGTTTGAGACAAGGCAGCGTCGATTTTTAGCGGAAATCAACGTCATTCCGCTTGTGGACGTGGTGCTGGTGCTTCTGGTGATCTTTATGGTCACGGCACCGATGCTCTATCGAGGCATGGACATCAAGTTGCCGACTTCGGCGTCGAACACGATCAAGCCGGAAATTCGAGCGGTGCTGACGATCGAAAAAGATCAACGCCTCTATCTCGACAAAGATCAGGTGAGCGTGGCTCAGCTGGAACGGAAGTTGCGCATGATGAAAGAAGAGCATGTCGATGTCTCGTTGTATTTGCGCGCCGACCGCGACGTGCCATATGGAATAGTGGTTCAGGTGATGGATGGAGTCAAAAAAGCCGGTATCGAGAAACTTGGCATGGTGACTGATCCCACCGGACCTGAACGTGTCAGTGAGGGTACGCCATCCCAACACAATCAGTAGGATAAGGTCCACGGTGCAGGCTTGGGCATCAGCCGGCATGGTTTCGGATGATGAATGGCAGGCGAGACTGACTCGTCGCTTGGGCCTTGCCGTCGTCGTCTCTCTGGTCCTTCATATCGGCATACTGGTGATAGTGGGCTGGGTTCGACTGCCACGGCATGGTGAACGGCCTCTGACGTCGATTGAGATTTCCCTCGCGAGTTTGCCGACGCTTCCGGAAAAGGCCGTTGACCCTCAGAAAAGTCCGCCGATTAAGAAAGAGATAGAACAACCCAAGCCGGTACAGCAGACGAAGCCCATCGAGCGCGCGAAAACCATTACGCCACCCAAATCCGTTGAACAGCCGAAACCTATTGAACCGTCGAAATTCGCTCCTCCTGTGAAAGCGCCCGCGCCTCTTCCGCCGGTGACCGCCGCGCCTGTTTCTCCACCAGTGACTCCCGCAAAGCCTTCGAATGATCTGATGCGCGATATCATGAAAGATATTGAGTTGCCTCCGGATGCTCCAACACGCGGCGACATCAGTCCCGAGGACAAACCAAAAAAAGCGCCTGCGATGAAGCTGCCGGATGTGCCGGTCGTGTCGGAAACCAAGGAGACGACGCAAAAAAAGCCGGTTGCCTCTGTTCCGTCCTCATCCTTGACGGAAGATGTGGCGAAGGAATTAGACGAGGAATTGAAGAAAATCAAGACACTTGAGGTGCCGAAAGCAGCGCCGCCGGTGGATGTGCCGACAAAACCTGTGACTCAGGTTGAAGCGAAGGCCCAGAGCGCCAAGGCTGTCGACACCGCGCTGAAGGTTCCCGGAATGGCTCCTGGTTCTAACGCCTATCTTGCGCTTGTGCGGAAGCGAATCAGTAATGCTTGGAATGCCCCGCCCATGGATCTGACCAGCCATGCGTATGTCGTTGTCATACAGTTCAGACTCCATAAGAACGGATCGGTCACCGGTGTGACGATCGAACAATCGTCCGGAAACGAGTACTATGATTTGGCCGGGAAACGGGCTGTGATCAGCGCCAACCCATTGCCGGTGTTTCCATCTGATATCACGGATCTGTATTTTGATGCCCATTTCACCTTTACCGTCGGAGAGCCACAAGGATAAGCCATGACGTTTCGAGTTGTCGTGCTCGTCAGCCTGTGTGTATCGATCGGTGTGGCGTGGATCATTGAATCCGGCGCCGCCGATGTCTTTCTTGAAGCCACGAGATCGGATTTTCAAAAGATTCCGCTCGGGATCGCCGGGATTGAAAATCTGGGCGGGTCGGAGTCACCCGAGGCGCGCGTGAAGCTCGGCACGCGCATTGAAGACGTGCTCAAGGCGGACGTGCGGCGCTCGCTGGT
Source organism: Candidatus Nitrospira nitrificans (assembly GCF_001458775.1). Taxonomy (NCBI): domain Bacteria; kingdom Pseudomonadati; phylum Nitrospirota; class Nitrospiria; order Nitrospirales; family Nitrospiraceae; genus Nitrospira; species Candidatus Nitrospira nitrificans. The sequence continues at coordinate 400,799 of NZ_CZPZ01000001.1, read as the reverse complement.
CTTTGCGCTGGTCGATTTGCCGAGCCTTGGCATTAAGGTCGGTCACCTCGGCGCTGAGCCCGATCCCTCGTTCAAACGAGCTGCCGAGAATGGGGTGTCGGTCATTGTGTGGGGTCAGGCGGGAATGAAGAGTGGGAGCAAGGACGCCGATCTCAGCATGGATGGCTATGTGTATGACGCCGGGAACAATGAAGTCGTGGGCGGGAAACGCTATGTCGGCTCGACATCGGTCGCTCGCCTCATGGCCCATCGCTTTGCGGATGAGCTGGTCTTTCGCTATACGGGAGAGCCGGGAATCGCCCGGACGAAGATCGCCTATGTCTCGGAATTGGGGACGGCTCGTGAATTATTCGTGATGGATTACGATGGATATGATCCGCGTCAGCTGACGGCCGATGGGTTTTTGAATCTGATGCCACGTTGGTCGCCGGATCGCCGATTTTTGGTCTTCACGACATACCGCAATCGGAACACGCAGGATATCGACATGATCGAGCTGGCCACGGGGAAGCGATGGACACTCGTCGCTCAAGGAGGGTTGAATATCACGCCGGTTCTCTCTCCCGACGGGAATTCGCTGGCCTACTCATCAAGCCATGAAGGGAATGCAGAATTGTACAGATTGGATACCAAGACGAAAGCCGTTCAACGACTGACCACGCATGCGGCCGGGGACTTATCGCCCTCATGGTCTCCATCGGGCCGAGAGCTCGTATTTACGTCCGATCGGAGCGGGGGACCACAGATTTTCCTCATGAGCGCGGATGGATCCAATGTGCGTCGATTGACGTTCGAAGGAGACTATAACGCGGCGCCGGCCTGGTCGCCTCGAGGAAATTGGATTGCCTATGTGTGCCGGACTCCCAAAAAAGAGTACAAACTGTGTGTGATCACTCCCGACGGTCAGAAACGGCTACAACTCACGACAGGGTTGGGCGTGGATGATTCTCCGTCTTGGTCGCCGGACGGACGGCATCTCGTTTTCAGCTCGACGGTGGAGGGGAAGAGTCAGATCTACATGATTGATGCCGACGGGAAAGATCTCGAGCGCATTACGTTCACCGGCACGCACAATAGCGCACCGTCCTGGTCCCCGGCCTCGTAAATTTCCAGGAAGGCATTGACGGCAATCGTCCTAGGTTGTAAGAAAAAGGGACGGTATTTCACAGGAGGGAAGGAATCCAATGAAAAAAATACCAGTCAGCTGTCTGCCGTTGATCCTTGGGATTATCGTACTGGGAATGCCGGCCTGCTCGAAGAAGGCGGTTCGATCCGGGGGGGATATACAGGCGTTGCAAGACGAGATGGCCAAGGGAGGGGGGAGCAAAGACGGCACGAGTTCAGGTTTTCCCGACACGTCGTTCTCCGGACGCGATGAGTCGAATAACTTGCGGGGGTTGGATCGCAATCCTTCGGAAGAACGGTTGGGCGGACAGGCCGGCAATACAGGGAGTCCGGGCGGTGCCGGCCATGCCAACGCGATGGTTGCCAAAGCGGATTCCGGCTCGGCCGCTCGTCAGTTGGCTGAAATTCGTGCGGAGCAGGTGGCGTCGGTGGCAGCCGGACTTCGGGACGTCTTTTTCGCGTATGACAGTTTTTCAGTCACCGACGAAGGGCGTCATGCCCTTGCCGGCGATGCGGAATGGGCCAGATCGAATCCGACCGCACAGCTGAAAATCGAAGGCCATTGTGATGAGCGCGGCACGTCGGCGTATAATTTGGTGTTGGGTGAGAAACGCGCGAAAGCCGTTCGGAATTACCTCGTCGAGCTGGGGGTGGCTCCCACGTATTTGTCGGTCGTCTCGTACGGCAAAGAACGGCCGTTCTGCACGGAACATACAGAATCGTGTTATTCGCAGAATCGCCGTGGACATCTCGTTGTCAAGACAGGAAAGTAGTGAGCCGATTGCGCCGCTCGCCTGAACGTATCCTGATCGTAAGCGGTCGTTTGGATCTCAGAACATGACGTTTCAACTACGAACCGCGCATGGTGTGCTTCTCGGTATCGTCGTGGGCGGTCTCCTTCTGCCCGGTTGTGTCGCGCAGCAGTCCGACCTGAAGAAAGCCGAAAAAGATCTTCAGCAGCAGCTGTCCCAGACCAGAGCCAGGCAGAGCCAGGAAATTTCGACCTTGCGCGAATTTGAACTGCCGCAGCTGCGAGGAGAACTGGATAAGGCTCTGCACCAGGCACGAGAGCTCCAGGGGAAACAGGAGGACTTCAAGCATCGGTCGGCCCAGTTGGAGCAGCAGACAAAAAAACTTGAACAATTGGCGGCCAAGCTCGAAGCCGACAGCAGCACGCGGTATCTGTGGATGCAGAAGAGCTTCGAGACGCAGGATGTGAAGGTGTCGGCCCGGCTCGACGAGCTCTCGAAGGCCATGGAGACGTTGAAAAAAGAGGTCATCGATGTCGTCCAGCGCACGAACGAGGGGTTGGCAAAACGCGTCGATGTCAAGATGGAAGGGCATCAAAAGGAGTTAGCCGAGCACCAGAATAAGATTGAACAGATCTCTCTCAAGTTCACGCAGTTCAATCAGGCGCTGACGGGATTTCGGGAGGCGCTGACCGGACTGAATGATCGCGTGGGCGAGCATGAGCAGGTTACCAAGCACTTGACGTCGAAAATCGATGTCGATTCAAAAGCGACCGCCACCCATGCGGAAGATGTCAACCGAAGCGTGGTCTCCATTACGAGGGCGCTTGAAGCTGTCGGAAAAAAAGTCACGGCTCGCCTTGATGAGCAGGATGGACGAATCGATGGCTTGGCGAAAGCTCTTGAGCAGGTATCCAATAAGCCTGCTTCTCCTCAGCCGGCTCACAAACCCGCGCACCACTCCGCACCGGGAGTCAATGAGCCCACGGTAGAAGGAGGCGAGACGGCAAAGTTGTCTGCGGGCCCGGAGACGACGGGTGGTTCAACAACGATCTCTCCTCCTCAAGAAGCACCGAAGTTTGAACCGGTTCAAGCCAGCGCCGATCCACCTGATCGGGGTCGGTATGAGCGGGTATTGGGGTTGTTTCGGGACGGGGATTTGGAAGGCGCTCGGCAAGGGTTCGCCGGATTTCTCGATGAGTATCCAAACTCCACCCTCGCGCCGAATGCCCGGTTTTGGCTGGGGGAGTCGTACTTCGGCAAGAAAGAGTTTCAGCGAGCGATCGATGCCTACGATAAAGTGGAGATCGACTATCCCGGCAGCGAAAAGGTGCCCGCTGCAATCTTGAAAAAGGGCTATGCCTATCTGGCATTAAAAGATAAAAGGCGAGCGTCGTCCGCCTTTAAACAGGTCGTCACCCTCTACCCGAAAACTGTTGAGGCGGGGAAGGCTTCGGATAAACTAGCGCAGCTCAAGGAGGTGCGGTAGCAACATGCATGTCCGTACACTTGTGTCTCATTCCGCGGCATGGGGATTGTTGGCGTCGACGGTCGTGCTGGTGGGCTGCGCCAAACATGCCGATTTTATGGAAATGCGCAATCAGCTCTCGACCATCTCCCGAACGCAGGATCAGGATCATCAACGGGTGGATGCCGTGATGCGCCGATTGGAAACCGTCGAGCGAAGTAAGGAGACCGATCCCGCGAAGGTGCGATTTGATGATCTGGCGACTCGCTTTCAAAAGCTTGAAAGTCGATTGGCAAAGCTGGAAGAGGTCGCCAGCCAGGCATCTGCCAGGGCGGATTCCCCGACTGAGCCGCGCGCTTCCAGACCCGTCAAGCAGACGCCGCTTGCCGAACCGGCGGGGATAGTGTCCGGTATCACGCCGACCTCTGCCTTCAATCTGGCCTATAATGATTACCTCAATGGGAAATACGAACTTGCGGTCGCCGGGTTCCAGCGGTTTATCAAGGATTTTTCCGGTACGTCTCTGACTCCGAACGCCCACTATTGGCTGGGAGAGTCGTATTACAACTTGAAAGACTATGGGCGGGCCATCCATACGTTCGACTCTCTCGTGGCGGAATATCCGGGGAACGAAAAGATTCCCGCGGCGTTGTATAAGCTTGGCTTAGCGACGGCAGAGACCGGCGATCTCGGCAGGTCGAGAAAAAATCTGAAGCGAGTCCTTGAGGAGTTCCCCTCATCGGACGAGTCAAAGTTGGCGAAGAATAAGTTGGCCGAAATCCGATGACCGTCGCCATGATGCGACGTCCCTACCTGGTCACCGCCCTTTCACTCATGAGGAGCATCGTGTCGTGCTGAAAACCGACGGCAGTGGTCGGATTTGTGTTCTTCCTGAAGAAGTCATCGGTCGCATTGCAGCCGGAGAAGTGGTCGAACGCCCGGCGGCGGTCGTCAAAGAGCTCCTCGAAAACAGTATCGATGCGGGAAGTCGGTCCATCACGATCGACGTGAAGGACGGAGGCCTCTCCTTGATTCGGGTGACCGATGACGGGGCGGGCATGAGTCGGGAAGACGCTCCATGCGCGTTTCAGCGGCATGCCACGAGCAAGCTCCGGTCCGATCTGGACCTCTGGTCCATCCGAACGATGGGCTTTCGGGGCGAGGCCCTACCGAGCATCGCCGCAGTGGCCCATGTTCGGCTGACAACGGCGACGCCATTCGCCGACGCGGGGACAGAGTTGGAAGTCGTGGGGGGAGCGATCGAGAGAATCACCGAGGCTCCTCCGGTCCTGGGAACACGTATCGAAGTCGCAGAGCTGTTTTATAATCAACCGGCCCGGAAGAAGTTCCTGAAATCGACCATCACGGAGTTCTCGCATATCAGTCGGGTCGTCCAGCAGGCATCGCTTGCCTGGCCGTCCCTCCATGTTCGCTTGACGCACAATGCCGAGGAGATTCTCAATTACCCATCGGCTTCGTCGGATGACGATCGGATCGCCCAGGTCTATCGGCGCACCTTTCTCGACCACAGTCTCCGGATCAAAGCCTCGGTCCCCGGGGCTCAGCTCAGCGGGTACATTGTGGATGCGGTCCATGCAAAGACCGCTCGCATCCCTCAGGAGTTGTTTGTCAACCGCCGTCCTGTGCGTAACGCTGCCGTGTCTCATGCAGTCGGGGAAGGATATGGCTCATTCCTCGCCAAGGGGAGTCAGCCGCGATTCGTGCTGTTTCTGGAAATTGACCCGGACCGTCTCGATGTCAATGTCCATCCGACCAAGCGGGAAGTAAGATTTTCCGACAGCGAGATGATCCACCAACTCGTACGGCGAGCGGTTCGCCATGTCTTGAGCGGTGGAAAGACCGAAGAGCTTGGGAACCCCGCGTTCGCCGAGTCTTCCGTGCGACGGATCTTGGGTTCCATCGTGACCACGCTCCCTGTGGCCGAATCCGTTGAAGCGGACTCGATGACCCTGTCGCGCGTCCAGGAAACTCAATTGCCGTTGGTGAGCGAAGCGGCGGAGCCCTACGGGCGAGTGCCTTCCGCTGAGGTGACTGCGCTGGGGCAAATCAATCGGACGTTCCTCGTCGCGCAAGTCGGCGGCGATCTGACGGTGATTGATCAACACACGGCCCATGAGCGGGTTCTGTTTGAGCGGCTGTATCGCGCATGGACGACTCGTGGCATTCAGGCCCAGCCTTTGTTGATCCCTGATCCTGTCGAACTGACGCCATCTCAGACGGCAGTGCTTCAGCGTTACCAGCATGACCTGGAGCAGTTGGGGGTGGAACTTGAACCGTTTGGCTCCTCAACCGTCTTGATCAGGGCGATTCCCGTCGGTCTCGGCAAGCTTGATCCTGCCACGTTTCTGCACGATCTCATGGATGATCTCACGCAATGGGACAGCGCTCCCAATCTGGAGGCGCGAGTGCGGTCGGTCCTGGCATCGTTGGCCTGTCATGGCGCGGTTCGGGCCGGTCGCTCGATGAAAGCGGAAGAAATCAAGGCGCTGATTGAGGACTGGCGTACCGAAGGAGAGATCACAACTTGTCCACACGGGCGGAGAACATCCTTCCGACTCAGCATCACGGATCTCGAGAACATGTTCGGACGAGCCGGCTGGTAGGTCGTGGCAGAGAAATCGGCGATCGACAGTGGGCGAGCGTGCCGTGCTCATGCTAACCATATCTCAGCAACGCTGATATAAACATGCTATCAGAAGGTGTGCGTCGCCACCGGCCTTTGGTTGTGCTCCTGGGGCCGACAGCCGTCGGAAAGAGCCGGGTTGCGTTATTGGTGGCCAAACATTTCGACACCGAAGTTCTGACCGCAGATTCGCGTCAGGTGTATCGCGGAATGGACATCGGAACGGATAAACCGACCGCGGAAGAGCGTCAGGATGTGCCGCATCGGCTGATCGATGTAGTCGACCCCGGCGAAACGTTCAACGCCGGTTGGTATCGGCGGGTCGCGATGGGAGAAATCGAACGTTTATACGGTGCGGGGCGGTTGCCTTTCGTCGTGGGCGGAACAGGGTTGTATCTCCGGACCTTGGTGAGAGGGTTGTGTCCAGCGCCCCAGGCCGACCCGCTGGTGAGGGCAGACCTCAAGAAATTGCGAGACGAACGGGGGCGAACCGGTCTCTATGCAGAGCTGATGCGCGTTGATCCTGAAACGGCGGCACGGTTACACCCCAACGATGAATCCAAGGTCATGCGAGCGGTAGAAGTGTATCGGCTATCGGGGCGCCCCTTGTCGACGGTGCAAGCCGAACACGGGTTTGACGAGACTCCGTTTTGCGCGCTTCTGATCGGCCTCGAACGACAGAGAGAGACTCTCTACCGCAGGATTGAGGAACGAATCGATTGGCAGCTGACTCATGGAATGGTAGAAGAGACTCGATCGTTGCTCGGCCAGGGATACGGTCGGGAGCTCGGGGCGATGAAAGGTCTCGGTTACCGCCAGGTCGCGGCCTATTTGGCGGAGGAGTGTGATTACGCCGAAATGGTGCGCCTGTTCAAACGCGATACGAGACATTTTGCCAAACGGCAGATGACGTGGTTTCGACGTGAAGCGGGCGTTACATGGTTGTCGATCGAAGACAGCGAGCCCCGTGAGCGAACGGCAGAACGAGTGATCGCACAGATCGAACAATTTGTGAGCGCTCTCGGACAACAGACACGGCTTGCTGCGGTGAAGCGAGCCTCTTAGGAAAAGGATCCGTATGAAGAGAAAACAACAGGACAAGCCGGTGACCGTCGGGGTGATCGGAGGCAGCGGACTGTATGACATTGAAGGGATGACTTCCACTCGCTCGATCCGCGTCCGGACACCCTTCGGCGCGCCGTCCGATGCGATTACCGTGGGCTCGCTTGAAGGGATTCGGGTCGCCTTTCTTTCGCGACATGGGCGCGGGCATTTGTTGAATCCGAGCGGGATCAACTATCGCGCGAACATTTTCGCGCTCAAGTCGCTAGGGGTGTCCCATGTGATTTCGGTCAGCGCGGTCGGCAGCATGAAGGAATCGATTCACCCAGGCGACGTCGTGGTGCCGGACCAGTTTATCGACCTGACCAAGCGACGGGTCTCCACATTTTTCGATGATGGAATTGTGGCGCATGTCGCCTTCGGCGAGCCGGTTTGTGCCGAATTGACACAGGTTCTCCTGTCGGCCGGAGAAAGGGTCGGCGCCACGTTGCATCGCAGTGGGACCTATCTCTGCATGGAAGGGCCGCAGTTTTCAACCAAAGCGGAATCGCGGCTCTATCGGCAATGGGGCGTCGATGTGATCGGCATGACCAATATGCCGGAAGCGAAATTGGCTCGTGAGGCGGAGCTCTGTTATGCGACCTTGGCGCTGGTGACCGATTATGACTGTTGGCATGAGACAGAAGAGGCGGTCACCGTGGAGGCGGTGTTGGGGACGCTCCATCGTAACGTCGCCTTGGCTAAACAGATACTACGCGCGGTGATGCCGTCCTTCGCTCATCCGATGGACTGTCCTTGTCATCGGGCATTGGATCATGCCATTCTGACGGCGCCGAACCGAATTCCGTCAGCTGCGCGGAAGAAACTCTCCCTCCTCATTGACCGTGCCCTGTCACCAAAGAAAGGAATCCGTTAGTCATGGGAAAGCTGTTAGTCGTGGGATCGGTTGCGCTCGATACAGTCAAAACTCCGTTCGGCGAAGGCACCGAGATTCTCGGAGGGTCGGCCACCTATTTTTCGACGGCGGCCAGCTTCTTCACGTCCGTCGCGCTGATCGCCGTCGTCGGCGAGGATTTTCCCCAACAGCATATCGCGTTTCTGAAGAGCCGTGGAATCGATCTCGCGGGGCTCGAGCGGCGCCCGGGGGCAACCTTTCGCTGGAAGGGGGAATACACGCACCAGCTGAACGAAGCCCATACCTTGGATACCCAGCTCAACGTGTTTGAAACGTTTCGTCCTCAGATTCCTGAAGACTATCTCGCGCCGGACGTGCTGTTCCTGGGGAATATCCATCCGGAGCTTCAACTCGACGTGTTGCACAAAGTGAAACGTCCTGCGTTGGTAGCCTGCGACACCATGAATTTCTGGATCAACGGCCAGCGCGATGCGCTCTGGAAGGTGCTGGAGAAGGTGGATGTCCTGATCATCAACGATGGTGAGGCGCGCGCATTGGGCCAGGATTCCAATCTGATGAAAGTGGCGAAGCTCGTGCTGTCCCGAGGGCCCAAGCATCTCATCGTCAAGCGGGGCGAGTACGGCGTGCTGATGTTCAACGACCAACAGATTTTCGGCGCGCCGGCTTTCCCGCTCGAAGACGTACGGGATCCGACCGGCGCCGGCGATACCTTTGCCGGCGGATTTTTGGGCTACTTGGCGGCGACCGGAAACCGGTCTCCGGAGGCCATGCGACAAGCCATCATCTTTGGGAGCGTGATGGCGTCCTTTACCGTAGAATCCTTTAGTCTTGACCGATTACGAATCCTGGATTACAAAGAGATTCAGGCTCGGTTCACCGAGTTTAAGCGGCTCACGCACTTTGAGGATGTTCGATGACCGGATGCGATCGGTCCTTTGGTCGGTGGCGAGCCTATCCCCCGCTGATCTGTGTCGGACTCCTGAGTGTATTGGGAGGGTGTGCGACCGACAAAGACCTGGTGCAAAAATCGCAAGGGCATTATCAAGAGGGTGTCGCCAGCCTTCCGGGAGATCGTCAAAAGGCCTTCGTCTCGTTCCAGAAGGCCGTGCAGTTGGATCCGGCCAATAAAGAGGCACGGTACGCTCTGGGACACGTGTATGCGCTGCAAGGCAAATTATCCCACGCGGAAGAGCAATTTCGCGCGGCGATTAAAACCGATGAAACCTACTCCGAAGCGCATACGTATCTGGGACAAGTTTTGGCCAATCAGGATCGGTGGGAGGAGGCGATTCAATCCTACCGGCTGGCCCTGGCGAATCCTCTTTATCCGACACCCGACCTCGCTCGGTTCCATCTCGGCCGTGCGCTCGCACACCAGGGCGATCTTCAGGGCTCGATGGAGGCGTTGGAAGACGCCGTGTCCGCGAGTCCTCCCAGTGTTCCACCCGCAATGACTCATCTTGAGCTCGGTCGGGTGTACTATAAAATGGGCTATACGGCCAGAGCCCGTGATATTCTGAAAAAAGTGGCCACCTTGGATAAGGGTGGTGGAGAGTCGGCGGCGGCTGCAGCGGACCTCTTGACGCGAGTGAAGTAGGAGACTTATGGAGTCGGTCGGCGAATTTTTCAGGCAAGTCCGGGAGACGAAAGGGTTGACGGTTGATGAGGTGGCCTCAAAAACCCGCATTCGCACGGATTTCGTCAAGGCGCTCGAGGACGGGAATTTCGCCAAGTTGCCCGACCAAGTCTTTGCCAAGGGGTTTGTCCGTTCCTACGCCCGATCGCTGGGCTTGGATGAGGAAGATGCGATTCACCGGTTTATTCAATCTGCCGGCTCGTTTTACGAGAAACAGGACGAACGTGAACGGCTCAAGGTGCGACAGATTGAAGAAGACCGGAAACGCCAGTCCAATCGGAAAGCGGTGACGATTGCCATCAGTATCGCCGTCCTGACGCTGATCTTTCTCCTCAGCAGAGAACAATCGTCGGTCTTTCGACGTGGGGCTGCCGAGCAAGGTCCGACGACGAAACGCACGACTCAAACGGCAAAAGAGATGCCGGCCCCAACAACCCGTGAGCCCGAACATACTGCCGAGGTGCTGAAACCGATCGAGACGCCTTCCGGAACGGTGAAGACCACGACCGAAGCCCCGCCGAGACAGGAATCTGTCACACCCGCCGGCGTAGCCGTGAGATCAGAGGCGGAAACGGTTTCGACGGCTTCTCCCGGCAGCGACGGCCCGTTAGCTGGCATTGCGCTGAACGCCACGGAGAGTGTTGGGGATGGCCAGCTGGCATTGGATTTGGAAGCGACAGAGTTGAGCTGGGTCGTGGTACAGATTGATAACGGAAGTCCTCAGGAATCGTTGCTACGGCCTGGTGAAAAAGCCCACTGGAAGGGACAGGACCAATTCATCTTGACCCTTGGGAACGCCGGTGGAGTCAAGGCCGAATTAAACGGCAAACCTCAAAAGCCCTTCGGTCCGAGCGGCAAAGTCGCCCGCGACATCGTGTTGAAGCGGTAGCTCTTCGTCCCGCCTATTGCGTCCATGCCTGTTTCCCGTCAGTGAAGCATGCTCCGTTTATCGCCGCTGTTGGTGGGGCACTGAGGGCGTGGTGAGGCGCAAAGGTGTCACAAACTCGATGGAAATACGGGATGAGCGTATGGTGAACCACGTAAATGCCAACATTTTCTCGCCTCGTTCTTGAGCCCATCCTGGCATGAGGCTTGATCTTCCCCAGGTAAGAAGAAGCGGATGTGGGTGACAGAGAAAGGCGGGGGATGTTTTCTTGACAGGAATTGAAAGGCATAGGTATAGTTTAGCGCTTTACCTGGATCTTGATAATTGCGAAAACGAGTCGGCGGCCCGAAGTGTCAATCGGGCTCGGTGGGTTCAACACAAAGGAGGACGTGTAATGGGGTATCTGTCCAAGTGTTTAGGTTTCGCTGCAGCAGTGATGGTGCTCTCGGTCTCAGTCGTGGGGGCTGAAGAAAAAGAGCCGTTGAAGCCTCGCGTTCCGCCGGATCAGATGGCGGATGCGAAAGCCATGAAAAATCCTGTCGCGTCTTCTCCGGAGAGTCTTGCCAAAGGCAAGGCGATTTACGAGGGGAAGGGCACGTGCTTCAATTGTCATGGTAAGCTCGGGGATGGTCAGGGTGAAGCCGGGAAAATCCTGAATCCAAGCCCGCGGGATTTCACCAACTGCAAGTTTCACAAGAAGCGGAAAGACGGCGAACTCTTCTGGGTCATTAAGAACGGCAGCCCCGGAACGGGGATGGTGTCCTTGATCCCTGCCGCGATCACGGAAGAAGAAGCCTGGGCGGTCATCAACTATGAGCGGAGTTTCTGCAAGGGCGAGTAGTTGCTGAGAAGCTGCTGGTGAGTCGAACGAAGAAGGGTGGGGAGGCAATTCTCCACCCTTCTTTAATTGTCAGCCGATCCCCTCCACGCCTGTCCATCCCAGACGAGTTCGTGTTCGCTTGGCTAACCCCATATATTTCACCAATATCTATGAAAAATGAGGCGCAGGGGGCTTCCTTGGTCTGATCCCCCTCAGTCGGGGGGGCGTACAGGCAATCAGTGAAGAGGGGCCTAAGGGGATTGCGTCTCGGACACAAAAAAGGGTAGAGTCCGCGCGTTAGCCTACATCTCAATACCAACTTACACGAGGTAACATACCACTAAGAGCCGTCGGTTTTTATCAATAGGAGGGGCGACTATGGACAGCCTATGGCCGTGGGTGAAGTTCCGCGAAGCAGTGGTTACGTTATCGCTTGCGCTTGTATCAGCTGGAGGTATGTGGAGTGCCGACTCCGGTACGAGTTACGCTGGAGAAAGTGCTGTACCGCCTGGTGTCTCGGCTAAGGACGTCGAATACAAGGGTCAGGTTGTAGTTGGAGGAGAACCTGTCAAAGCCACCATTACCAGCGCAAAGAAAAAAGCCGTCCTCCTTTTCGACGGAACGGCCGGCCAGAGGGTCAGTATCGGTTTTAACGGCGCCAGCCTTACGCAGTTCAAGGTTACAGTGTATCAACCCAATGGCGGCATAGTGAGCGCTCAACAGTCCGCGATAAAACAGTATTATGCGACTATGGGCACTCGGCCACTCTCCACACAGACCCAGGTTCTTCCAGACGCCACATCCTACCTGACGACCGGCGATTCGACAGGTAATTGGATCTCTGCCAGCGAGATAAACGGCAGTAGCATTGACCTCGTCGAACTGCCGGTAACCGGAGCCTATACGATCTTGCTCGATCCAGCGGGCGATTACACCGGCAGTGTCACTGTCGACGTTTCAAGCGAGCTGAGTGGAGAAATAATGCCTCACGGTCCGGCGGTGCCGATTGCCCTCAACCGACCAGGGCAGAACGCTCGGTATACCTTTTCGGGTACCAGCGGGCAAGTAGTGAGTTTGCAGCTGAGCGATGTGACCATTCGAAGTGGTACCGTCTCAATCATTCAACCAGATGGGACTCTCCTGAGCCAGCCGCTCTCATTTGCCGGCGGGGGTGTCATGATTCCGGGACAGGCTCTTCCGACTTCCGGGACCTATGCTGTCCTGGTTGATCCGGATCTGAGTTATATCGGGAGGGCCAAGCTCGCGCTCTATAACGCTCCGGAGTTGACCGGTACCATAACCGACCAAGTGACGGTCACGCCGGCTTTGACTGTGCCGGGCCAACGGGCGCGCTATACGTTTAACGGAACGGCTGGCCAATGGGTCAATCTCGGTGTGACCAAGGTGTCAATTCCCATGAGTACGGTATTGATCATGAAGCCGGACGGCAGCAAGTGGGAGTCGACGACGATCGGTCCGAGCGGCGGTAGTCTCGATCCTTTGACAGCCTTGCCTGTAACGGGGACGTACAGTATCGTTGTGGTGCCGGTCAGCAACTATACCGGCAGCATGACGCTGGCCCTTTCTTCTCCGATCACCGCCACGATCGGGCTTGATGGACCAGCCGTGCCGGTCAGTATCACCAAGCCGGGCCAGACGGCTCGTTATACGTTTAACGGCAAGGCCGGGCAATGGGTCAACCTTGGACTTACGTCCGTGAGTATTACATCCAGCTCCGTCACGCTTATGACATCGGAGGGGACCATCTTAGCTTCGACCGCTGTCGGTACCGCCGGCGGCGGGCTCGAAGACCAAGACCCCTTGCCGACGACCGGTACGTACACGATTCTCGTCGATCCGGTCGGTAGCTACACGGGCAACATGACGTTGACTCTCTCGACCGAGGTTTCGGATTCAATAAAGATGAACACGGCACCTAGGCCCATCACGCTCAGCCGCCCCGGCCAGAATGGGCGGTATACGTTTTCGGGCACCACGAGTCAACAGGCCACGATCAAGGTCACGAACAATAAGCTCGGCAACGTGACCGTAAGTCTCTATGGTCCGAACGGTATTCTGCAAGCCGGGATGACGAGCTCAGCATCGAGCTTTACCCTCAACCCTGTCACACTGGCTTCAACAGACACATACACCGTTACAATCAATCCTGTGATGGCTGATACGGGGAGTATTCAGCTGCAGGTTAGTAACCAATAAGAATGGAGTTGCGGCAGAGGCGAATTATCGTCTCTGCCGCAACGGTAACAGATCAAAAGAGGGCGGGGAGGCAACTTCCCGCCCTCTTTTTTGTCACAAGGTAATGATCTGGGCGGGAAACGAATCGATCGATACTCGTCGTCTTCCCCGTAGGTATGGAAATGAGGGAAGGTCGAACGTCAGTTCCACGTAGAGCATGTGAATGACGTTGGGAAACCGGAGGTTGTGAGAGTGGCGGTGGCGGGGGCGAACGGGAAACGGAGACTGTGATTTCTACGCCATGTATGATTCGAGATTTGCCCCCCAAAGGCAACTCCCCCAATGTGATGCTGGGTGTAGCTCATGACTCCATAGAGAATTTGAAGTATGCGCGCTTCCGTCCCTCTTACCACCAGCACGAAGTCGGCAGCTAAGTAGCTGGACAATTTCCGGCTCTTCGAGAGCCGGTCTGGTTAAAGATTTCGACCTTCTATCCTAATTCGTCCTTCAGTATTTTGCCGTTTGGAATTCTGCTACACTGCGCCCGGCTCTGACGTCGACCGGACGAACTCGTTGAGAGGACCCTATGCGCATGTTCTTTCTGTGTCTTTCATTTGTCTTTTGGGCGGGTCTGGTGGGTGTGGCTACGGAGGATACCGCCCAGTCGGATTCACGCCCATCGGCGGACGCAAAGCTCTGGCGTTACGAGGCGAGATATAAGGTAGAGCTGACCGAGGTGAAAGCTCGGGATGAAACCGGGTTTGATTGGCCTGGTTCGGATGAGATCCTCGTCATTGCCGATGTCGACGGCGTCCGCGGCATTGGCTCCTATGAGCTTTGGATCCAGAAGGGTCTTGGCGACATGGATTCTGACGAAAAGGTCACGATCGATCCGGAGAACGCGTGCCTTCTGCCCGCCGTCGACGACGTGAAGGACGGCAAGTGGAGTTGCGCCGATGCCGGACATCCGGCTCCCTTCACGTTGACGTTCACCGTGGTCGAGAAGGATGGCGTCGGGCGGGCTTTCTGGGAATCCCTGACAAGATTGGAAGGCGTCGGCTTCTGTATTACCGGAGGCCAGGGTGACATATCGAGCAACTGCCTAAGCGGTGGAGCCGATGAATTCAACAGCGTCGGCAGCGTTCGGAAGGTCTACACGGTCGCGGATCTCGCAGGTCTCGCCGTCGGGCAAACACGGCAGGACAACCTTGTGGTTGACTCCTGCAGCGCCATACTCACGATCGACGGCGGCACGTGCGGCTATGGCCCCTGGACGAACTACTGGAACGGTGTATACCGGCTGTCGGTCCACGTGACGCGATTGAAGAATGTTCTCGTTGGCTTCGAGCCGCCGTACGATCCGCTTGTACCGAGCCAGTCGGTGATTGATGCGTCCCCGTCTGCGACCCAGTGACAGGGCAGGAAAGTCGGAGGATGAGAGAAGGGAACTGTGGCTGGATCTTGTATTGCGCCTCGCGAAAGCTGGTTCGATTCTTGACGCTACCGAAGAATACCAGTGGAATGATCCAAGCCCACGCAAGATGATAGTCCTCTTCGGTTATGTCCTTTGAGCTGAGTTCCGGGTTGCCTTATTGGGGCGATGGCTATTGCTGTTGCCCGAATGTGCCGGGAGGATTGGCCTGCCGAACATGGGGAGGGCAGCGATTGTGCTGTTGAGTCGACGACATGACGAGCAGTCGTGTGTTTGCGGGTTAAGGGATGCGAATGTCGATGCCGTCCAGATGAAAGCTCAGAAAGTCCCGCGCATTGAAAGTAAGTAAGGTTTTGACGCGCGCGGCCTTAGCGCAAGCTGCGATCACCCAATCATAGGTTCGACCACCTGCTATGTTGTGGTCGGCTGCCTCTCTGAGCAGCGGACGAAAGGCTTTGTTGTCCAAGCCTGCGAGCGCTCCTCCTGTGAGAAAGCTGGTCTCGATGAGAGCGATCGCGTCCTGCGGCGACAATCGATGAGGCGGCGGGAGTCTGGTGAGTACGGCGTAAGCTTCGACCAAGGCGGGCGTGGCGATGACCAGGGATTCCCGCTCCATAAGTCGGTGCTCCATCTCCGTAATGGCTCGCTCATGATGCTCATGCCACGTGCACACCGTGGCGACCATAACGCTGGTGTCGGGGAGAAAGCTACCCATATGAGGTTAGGAGGAGGTTGCTCTGTCGCGGGTGAGTTGCCGACGTGTCCGCTCGACGGTCTCCTTCGGGAGTTGCTCGATCGGCTGATTCGGCATCGCGACAAGGAACCGGCCACGTTTCTTCAGTTTAACGGAAAGCGGCGTCGGCTCGATTTCAATCAGTCCCTGTCGCCAACGGATTTCCAGCTCGGTGCCCGGCTGAAGTCCTGCTTCTTGCCGCAATTCCTTAGGGATCACCAAACGCCCAGCAGTATCGATGGTTGTTTTCATGGTATAAAATATACCATCGGTTTTCCCATTCTGCAAATGGCTTTGAACCTGCGTATTACTCTAATTGGAGAGAGGATTACGGCCGTTCAGAAGAGCTAAGCGAAGGCAGGGCAGTCAGGATCAGTGAGGCGGCTGGGTCGTCCGGTGTGAGCGGGGGAAGCAGCAAGGGCCGTTGCTCCTGATTGAACCGGGATTTCGCCGCCCAGGCGACTTTTTGGCGCACGTAGCCGGCGAGTTCTCCGAATGTGACGGTTCCGTTGCGGTTGGTATCGGCCTCTCCTCGGAGTCCTTTTAAGAGGTAGTAGGTGAAGAGACTGTGGCGATGCTGGTCGTCTTCCAGTCCCTTCGTCAAGTCTTCGCCTCCGATCAGTCCGACCGTATTGCTTCCGGCGAGTTCCCAGCGGGGTGCCGCGGTCTTCCCTTTAGTCTCGCCGCGTAGTCTGGACACCCTGCCGTCGAAGAGAAAGAGGACCTGTTTGGCTTTGAGCCTGGCGAAGGCGGATTCCAGATCATTGAGCGGGTAGAGGCGGGCCGAGTCCGCCGCACTGCCATCATAAAGAGCGAGCAAGACGTCGCCGGTCGGCGTCACCAGTGCTTGTCCCGAGAAATAGACAATTACGATTGCATCCTTGGCCGCGTGCGTCGGCAGCCAGCCGAACAATGTTTCATGGAGATCGGCGCGGAGAGTCTTCTGGTCGTGCAACAGCCGGATATTGGGCAAGGGCACACCGCCGAGCGATTGAAAATAGGCGGCGACGGTCTCCGCATCCATCGCGGCGTAACGGCGTGGCGTGAGTTTTGGATCGCGATAGGCTCCGACCCCGATCGAGACGAGGTAGGTTTGAGGCCGGTGGAAACCAGGCGCTAGGGCGGGAATTTGGTTCACATCGTCCTGGTTGGTACCGGCCGGTTGAATGGTCAAGGAAAGGGATTGGGGCGGCGCCGCGGCTCCTCCCGATTCAGCGA
Organism: Candidatus Nitrospira nitrificans; assembly: GCF_001458775.1. NCBI lineage: Bacteria > Pseudomonadati > Nitrospirota > Nitrospiria > Nitrospirales > Nitrospiraceae > Nitrospira > Candidatus Nitrospira nitrificans. The sequence goes on along the minus strand of NZ_CZPZ01000001.1, from coordinate 383,914 downwards.
CCGTGACCTGGATCAGGGCCTGATGGGCCTGCTTGGTCGTGGGCAGGGTGGCGATGAACTCCAGGGATTTCGTTTGACCGGGTTGCAGAGGTGGAATCTTCAAGGTTGAAGCGGGAAACCGTTCAATGATGGTCGGCGTGCCGGAGAGCGAGGCCGATGCCTGGTCGATCAGGCTTGTCCCAGTGTTGACGATATCCACGCGTACGCGGATATGCTCGCCCCCTTCAAAGATCAGGTTGCTGTTTTCGTCGAGGAGCGTTGCCTTGAATTGAAGATTCGGCGAGATGGAAGCCGAAGGCGCTCTCAAGTTTTCTATCGGGGCCTGGCTCGGCTCTATCAAAGCAGCGGGTTCCTGGCCACCGGCCGCTTGTCTGGCATTCAGCGAGACGCGCGTGGCAAAATCGATAACGGTGTCGCGGATGAAGGGGTCGATCAGATAGTTGCAGTTTTTGGAGAGCTGTTCAAGCCGCAACCGTTCCTGACGGGCGATTTTGATGTCCGCTTGACGGAGCAACGTCCCTTTTCGATCAGAGATGCGGGCAATGGCATTGACTTGTATGTTCGCCGGGGCTCGGTCGTACAGGGCCTCCTTGTTGAGGTCGAACGATGAATCGACGAGATCAACATGGATGCTATAGTCTGGTGTGGTGGTGTCGTCGGTGCCGTCGTCTACCGTCGTAGTGAACGTTCGCCGAATGCCCTCCCGGACGGCCTCCTGGAGTCGATCGCCCAGCGGAATTTCCTGAAGCTGTCCGCAGGAATCGCTATAACGAATCGTCAAGTCTTTGATCGATGGGGCAATGTCCAGCTTGGCGCTGGCGGGCAACGGGTCCCCCAGTGGAGGCAATTCCAGAGGTTTGACACAAGCGGCGAGGAGCAACAGGCAGGCGATCCCCGCCCCCGTGACAAGCCTGACATGCCTGGTATGATGGAGTCGTTTTGTTGAAATCACCGCATGGCCTATGGTGATCATTTCGCTGCGGCCGCCCGCCACCGTACTGGAAACATCAGATGAAAGGCAACTGTCCGGCTGGTAGGACGGTATGAGTTGAATGGATGTTTTTGGGGCGATGAGAAGGTCTTTGATTAGATCTCTCTCATGACGGACTTTGCTCGTAAAGGGACTTTTCCTCTTTGAAGCCTGTTGAAAGAGTGGTGTAATATGAAGCGTTCACTGTGTGGAGATGCTCGTTCTCATTAGCACTCTCGATGAGAGTCACATCCTGGAGGAATTCAGATATGGTCAATTGGACTCAGCAAGCGACGAACATGCTTATCGGTGGTGGCTTGGCCGTCTGTGCTCTTGTCGGAAGTGGATGCGTATCACCCGTCTCAGCTGCTGGTGTCCCTCCGGCCTGGGCTCAGGGTTTTTCGGAGATCGTGAAAAAGACCACCCCGGCTGTCGTAAATATCGCGGTGACGGGTGGAGGAGAAGGGAGCCGAAGACGCGGGGGAATGCCTCCTAATCCATTCGGGACCCCTCCCCCTGGGGATGAGCCGGGAGGTGGAGAATTGCCGACTCCGCCGCCAAGCCCACATGGTCCACCCCAGCCGCATGGCCGCCCGGATCAGAGTGCGGGATCCGGAGTCATCTTGGATGGCAATGGGTTCATCGTGACCAATAATCACGTCGTTGAAGGAGCCACGCAGATTACGGTGACCCTCAGCGATCGGCGCGAGTTTTCGGCAAAGGTGGTGGGCACCGATCCAAAGACGGATTTGGCGGTCATCAAGATTGAGGCCAAGGATCTGCCGTCGCTGAAATGGGCGGAGTATGAAAAACTACAAGTCGGTGATCTTGTGCTGGCGGTGGGAAGTCCGTTTGGCCTGAGCTCGACCGTCACGCTCGGCATCATCAGCGCCCTGGGGCGGGGGAATGTCGGCATTGCGGACTATGAGGATTTCATTCAGACCGACGCGGCGATCAATCCGGGAAATTCCGGCGGAGCGCTCGTCAACATGAATGGCGATCTGATCGGCATCAACACCGCGATCTTCTCGAGAACCGGCGGATCGGAAGGGATCGGGTTTGCGATTCCCAGCAGCATCGCCCTCGATATCGTAGATAGCCTGCAGAAGACGGGCAAGGTCGTCCGTGGATGGATGGGTGTTGCGATCCAGGAAATTACGCCGGCCTTGGCGAAATCGTTCAAACTCCCGGAGCAGCGGAAGGGGGTGTTGATCAGCGATGTCAATGAGAATGGCCCTTCTCATGCCGCGGGAGTGAAGCGCGGCGATGTCGTCGTGGCCTTTAACGGCAAGGAGGTGCAGAGCGTCAGTCAGCTGCGCAATCTTGTCGCACGAACCATGGTCGGAAAAGACGCACAGGTCAAAGTGTTGCGCGAAGGCAAGGAGCAACTGATTTCGGTGAAGGTCGCCGAACGCCCATCGGATGAACTGCTGGCCAAAAAAGATTCGGCGCCGCCGAAAGACGCGGGCGAAACGATGAAGCTTCCGGACAATGTACTCGCGTCGTTGCGTGTCCAAACGTTGGATAACGCGTTGATGAGTCAGTTGAACATTTCCTCGAAGACGGCCGGAGTCGTCATCACCTCCGTGGAACCGGGTGGGCCGGGAGAGGCAGCCGGGCTCCAGCGTGGTGACGTCATCCAAGAAGTCAATCACGAGCCGGTCAAGACGCTCGGCGATTATCAAAAGGCCGCGGAAAAGATCAAAAAAGACGAACTTGCCGTGCTGTTGGTCAATCGGCAAGGGAACAGTCTGTTTGTCGCGGTCAATCCGAAGTAAGAAGCACAGAGGAATCTGTTGATCTGTCGATCTGTTGATTGTCGGAAGACCAATCGCCGGATCGTCGGGTCGACGGATTCCGAAACTTGCGAGGCTCGGTGCTGAACAAGCTGAACCGGTGGCTGCAAGACTCGGTCTTCAAGCCGCTGGAAGACAAAAAGATGCCGGTCATGGAGCACCTCGTGGAGTTCCAAGTCCGGCTTACCCGTGCGGTGATCGGCCTGGCGGTCGTGTTCATGGGGACGTTTTTTTATGCCGACACCTTGGTCAAATGGTTGCGAGTCCCGCTCCAGAATATGTTCGTGCCGAGCCAATTGACCTGGGAACCCACCGATTTGCCGACGGTGCCGTTTGTCTTTCTCGCTCCGGCGGAGGCCCTCTGGCAGAACGTCAAGGTCGCGGGACTGTTCGCCGTCGTGCTCGCCATGCCCTATCTCTTGGTCGAGATCTGGCGGTTCGTCGTTCCGGGACTGCATGCTCAGGAGCGGCGGTTTGTCGGGCCGTTCGTGTGTGTGAGCACGTTGGCGTTCTACGCCGGGGTCGGATTTTCCTTTTTCTTCGTGCTTCCGTTCGCCTTGAATTTTTTGATTTCATACGGAGTGAATGCCGGATTCGTGCCGCAGATCTCGATCGCCCAGTATGTCGGGTTTGCCCTGTGGTTCTTGACGGTCTTTGGCCTGATCTTTGAGGTGCCGTTGGCCATCACGCTCATGGCCAAGTTGGGCTGGGTCGATGCGCCGTTCCTGATTCAGTATTGGAAGTGGGCGTTGTTGGGATCGTTTGTCGTCTCCGCGATTCTGACGCCCACACCCGACCCGTTCAATCAGACGCTGATGGCTGGGCCCATGTTTCTTCTCTACTGGGTCGGCATCTTTGGCGCGAAGGTGTTCGGCAAAAAAACATCCGCTGAAAGCCAGCCCGCAGGTGTCCCGACGGTCGCCATGGCCGGGGTAGGGGCCGGGGGAACGGTTTCGGGCATGTCGATGCCGAAATCTTCGGGTGATGACTATGTCGGCGTTCCCGGAGGACGTCATCACTGACAGGGTGTTGAGGAAAGTCCGCCGGCTTTGTTCTCGCATCGCTTGGAAGTGCGGGAAGCCCGCTCAGCCCGCATCGACGAGTCTGCGAGGCGTGCGAGGCGAGCGTATCTCGTGAAACGGACAGACAGGAACATGGAAAGCCTGTCGGTCAACTGCGGCCGCGCCCGCGGAACGACGCGTCTTGGTGCGCCGGAGTTGGATGGGGTGAGAACATTGGCATTTTTGAACATCCTGCGAGCCCATGCAAGCGACGGGCAGTACTTATGAAGGATATGACATTCTATGGCACGTGAACTGAACGTCATCAATACCGGAAGCGGAAACAGCGACGCCTGTACGTATATGTGGGCCTGTGCCATCTGCGACGAAAACGAGCGATGCCAAAAGGATAAAGAAGGGCATAGCCGATGGCTGGTCGCCAAGCGGATGGAGCGTATCGAGCACAAAGTGCTCATCATGAGCAATAAGGGCGGGGTGGGGAAAAGCACGTGCACGACCAACATCGCGGTGAGCCTGGCGCTCAAGGGATGGCATGTCGGGATCTGTGACATGGATATTCATGGCCCCAACATTCCCAAAATGGTCGGCGCGGAGGGTCAGAAGCTCAAAGTCAGCACTTCCGGGGGAATTATTCCCTTCCAAGCCTACAATTTGAAGATCGCCTCGATGTCGTTTCTGCTGCAGAACTCGGATGATCCGATTATCTGGCGCGATGCCTATAAGTACGAATTCATCAATCAGCTGCTCGGGGGTGTCGATTGGCAGGATTTGAATTTTCTCCTGATCGATCTGCCGCCGGGAACCGGGAACGAGTCGGTCACGACGATCGATCTGCTCGGTACGGTGAGCGGCGCCGTGATCATCACGACGCCGCAGGAAGTGGCGCTCCTTGATTCCCGGAAGTCGGTCACATTTTGTAAGGACAGCGAGGTGCCGATCGTCGGCATCGTGGAGAACATGAGCGGGCTCGAGTGCCCGCATTGCCATACGCAGATTGATGTATTCAGAAAGGGTGGCGGGGAAGCGTCCGCGCTCGATATGGGTGTCCCATTTTTGGGACGGATTCCGCTCGATCCCGATGTGGTCACTCAGTCCGACGCGGGTGAACCCTTTGCCCTCTTCAACTCCGACTCACCGACGGCGGAAGCGTACCACCAGATCGCCAATCAGGTTGAAGCCTTCTGTAAAAAGAGTACCTCGTTGCTGAAAGTGGGACGGACCACGACAGGATTGCTGAAGGGAGACAGTCAGTGAAAGCTGCGGATGCGATGACCGGATTGACTCAACTCTCCGATGCGCAACAGATAGTCCTCGATGCTGCGCCGTTGTTGGGTCTTGAAAAAATCTCGATTCTGGACGCCTTGGGTCGCGTCCTCGGTGAAGACATCGTCGCTGAGCGTGATAATCCGCCATGGGACAACTCAGCGATGGATGGGTTTGCCGTCAGATGGGACGATATCAAACAGGAGCACGCCGTTCAGAAACCAGTCACGCTTTCGGTCGTTGAGGACGTTCCCGCCGGGACCATGCCGTCAAAAGCCGTCGGCCCTGGTCAGGCTATCCGGATCATGACCGGAGCCCCGATCCCCAGAGGAGCGGATACCGTGCTGAAGGTCGAAGATACGGAACAGATGCCTGATTCAGTCCGCGTGTTCAAGGCGGAACCCAAAGGAGCCAACATCAGGCCGCAAGGTGAAGACGTCAAGACAGGGGACTGCATCATCGCGAAAGGGACCAGAATTCGTCCCGGCGAGGTCGGGATGTTGGCGATCCTTGCAAAGTCATTCGTATTTGTCTACCAGCGGCCGCGGGTAGCGATCCTTTCGACTGGGGATGAGTTGGCGGACTTGGACGAGCGGTTCAGCGAAGAGAAGATCATCAATTCGAACAGCTACGGCATCGCCGCGGCTGTGCAGGAAGCGGGGGGCATTCCGTTCTTGCTCGGTATCGCCCGCGATACACCGGCGGCGTTGAAAGAAAAAATCTCACAGGGGCTGAGCGCGGATATTCTTGTGTTGTCCGGCGGCGTGTCGATGGGAGATTACGACTTTACGAAGGTTGTCTTTCGTGAGCTCGGCGCCGAGATGAATTTTTGGAAACTCGCCATCCGGCCGGGTCAGCCGTTGGCCTTCGGGAAGATCCAAGGGAAGCTCGCGTTTGGGCTCCCAGGCAATCCGGTCTCGTCGATGGTGACCTTCGAGCAATTGGTGCGGCCTGCGTTGCTCAAAATGAGTGGGTGTCGGACCTCTGGACGGCCGGTGGTTCAGGCCCTCTTCCAAGAACGATTTTCCAAGCGGGGCGATCGCCGACATTTCCTGCGCGGCATTCTCACAAGAGAAGACGGTGTGTTTAAGGTTCGAACGACCGGAAACCAGGGCTCCGGTATTCTCACCTCGATGGTCAAGGCGAATTGCCTCATCGATGTGCCGGTGGACGTTGAGCGGCTCAACCCCGGCGACGAGGTGGCGGTGCAGGTATTGAGCGGTGAGGGATGGCCCACCGAGGCGGAGCATCAGCACTCGAGCGCGCCGAGTCTCTCTTGTTGCTAATCCAGGGAGTCAATGGTCATTAGTCATTGGTCGTCATTTCTCCTGGACCAATGACCAATGACCATTGATCATTGATTTCAATGCCAGTTCCCATCGTCTCATTCATCGGCCGGTCGAACAGCGGCAAAACCACCTTGATCGAACGTCTCATTCCTGAATTGGTCAAGGCCGGGTATCGTGTGGCGACGGTGAAACATGCCGGCCATGGGTTTGATCTTGATACGGAAGGGAAGGACAGCTGGCGTCATAAACGCGCCGGCGCCGGTAGCGTCGTGGTGGTCTCGAAGGGGAGTCTTGCCTTGTTTGCCGACGTATCCGAACAGCTGAAGGTGGAGGAAGTACGGGATCGTTTCTTGGATGCGTCCTACGACCTCATTATCGCCGAAGGGTGGAAAAGTGAAGGATACCCGAAGATCATGATCGTTCGTGATCAGCTCGGTGAAATTTCATACTCTCCCGACGGTCTCCTGGCGGTGGTGTCCGACAAGCCGATCACCCTGCCTGTGCCGGTGCTCCATCTGGACGATGTGACCGGGGTCGCCGCCCTTTTGATCAAGCAGTTCCCTCGCAGACGACGGGAGCATGAGCTGGAAGCCTAAGGCCACGCTGCTGCTGACTCTCGTCATCGGGGCGATGGCTTTGGTCGGAGCCGCGATACCGCTTACCGATCATCCGACGTTCTGCGCCGGATGCCATACGATCGCCCCTGCGTATGAGAGCTGGGCCAAGTCTTCCCATAGGGACGTCGCCTGTGTCGAGTGTCATGTGAGGCCCGGTGTGCAAGGCTGGTTGTCCGATAAGGTCGTAGCGGGAGTCAGGGATACAGCCATCTACGTCTTTGGAACGCCGACCGACGCGCACAATCTCAAGGCCAAGGTGGATTCCGGAGTCTGTCTCAGTTGCCATCGTCATATCCTTCGCATGTCCGAGACAGCGCCGCGGGATCTTCCATCACCGGTGAAGGAGGTGGGGTTGGTCATGAATCATCGTCGCCATATGGAGGCGTTCAGCGTCCGAGGACAGGATGAAGGTTGTACGACCTGTCATTCCGGGGTGGTGCACGATGCCCCCATCAAGGGATATCCCATTGTCATTCCACGCGGACATGTCTCGACCGACAGCCAAGCTTGGTATCCCACTCATCCGGACGGTTCCTATCTTCGCGCGAGGGCGCTCAGTGATTGTTTCCGCTGCCATGATGGGAAGGCACAGCATGGCGGAAAAGTGTTAGACCGGAAATGTGAGACTTGTCATATCGCGGAGAAGATCAGCGGTGTCTTATTGTTCAACTAATCCCGATTCTGTCGACGCGATGGCTATCCCGGTACTGAAAGCGTCAGCCCTGACCAAGCGGTTCGGCGACTTTACGGCGGTCAATGAGGTGTCCTTCGAAATCAGGCCGGGGGAAATTCTCGGACTCTTGGGCCCGAACGGAGCCGGAAAGACCACCACCATTCAGATGCTCCTGGGACTCGTGACCCCGACGGCGGGTTCTATTCACATGTTCGGGCTGGATCTTTCGACGCATCGCGAAGAGATTCTGCAGCAGGTCAACTTTTCGTCCACCTACATCTCCATGCCCCAGTCGCTCACGGTGGAAGAAAATCTATGGGTCGTGGCGCGTCTCTACGGGATTTCCGATGTGGTTCGGCGCGTCAACGACATCGTCAAAAAACTGGAGATGGAAGAGTTTCGCGGCAAGATTGCCCGCAAACTGTCGTCGGGGCAAATGACGAGACTCACCTTGGCGAAGGCATTTCTGACCGAGCCGCGCATCCTGTTTCTTGACGAGCCGACGGCGAGTTTGGATCCCGATATCGCCGACAAGATCAGGTCGTGGCTCAAAGAAGAGCGGCGAGCATCCGGCCTGAGCATCCTCTATACGTCCCATAACATGCGAGAAATGGAAGAAATGTCGGATCGCATCATTTTTCTTCAGCGCGGACGCATCGTGACAGAAGGAACGGCGCAGGAAATTATCGACCGATTTGGAAAGGCGGATCTGGAAGAGGTGTTCTTGAAGTTTGCACGGGAGCAGGCAACATCGTGACAGATGTAGTAATCGAGAGTGTCGCCGGATTCGTGACCGGAGGGCTTGCGCTCAGCGCGGCCTGGGGATTCTTTTGGTTGGCAATCGGCCTGGTCGGTCTGAGCCGACGTACCTGTGGCCGGCGTATTGTATTGATGGGCGCGGTGGGAGGATGTGTGCCGCTTGCCTTGGCGATTGCTCTCCTGTGGTGGATGGGCGGTTTTGAACGTATGACGCCTGTATTTGCGGCGGGGCTCGTGGGGATGCCGACGGTGCTGGCGGGCCTTTGGCTACGGCGGATGCCGGACGGACAACGGGCGGGAACGCATCTGGCCGCAGGGGTCCGATATCTTAGAGAGGACTTGCTCGGCATGCACCACGGGTGCGGTGGGTGTCACGATGGACATGACCAGAAGACGTGCCGATGAAACTGCATCGCATCACGGCATTGATCGTCCGGCATGTGTACCTGTATCGACGCAGTTTGCCCCGCATTATGGAAATCTTTTACTGGCCCTTTCTGGATCTCGTGATCTGGGGGTTTATCACGCTCTATCTCGCCCGATATCAAAGCCAGGTTCCAGGATTCGTAACGTTTTTTTTGGGCGCATTGATTCTCTGGGACATGCTGTTCCGGTCGCAACAGGGGATCACGATTGCTTTTCTCGAAGAGCTCTGGGCGCGCAACTTGATGAACCTGTTCGCCAGTCCATTGAAACCGAGCGAGTTTTTGGCCGCCACGATGGCCATGAGCGTGATGAAGGTGGCGGTCGTGTCGATTGTCATGGTGGGCAGTGCCCTTCTTTTTTATTCGTACAACATCTTGATCGTCGGGGTATGGCTGACGCCGTTCGTGCTCAATTTGATCATTACCGGCTGGATTATCGGCGTGTTTACGACCTCATTGATCATGCGGTTCGGACAAGAGGCTGAAGTGCTCGCCTGGAGCATGGTGTTTCTCTTTCAGCCGATTTCCTGTGTCTTCTATCCAATGGAGGTATTGCCTACGTGGCTGCAGGTGATTGCATGGGCGAATCCGGCGGCGCATATCTTTGAGGGCATGCGAACCGTCCTGAGTGCCGGAGCTCCGCCTCTTGGCGATCTTGCCTGGGCGGTGTGTTTGAACGGGGCGTTTCTCGTCGGCGTTGTCGCATGGTTCTATCGGACGGTCGACTATTGTAAGGAGCACGGGCTCTTGGTTCGAGTAGGGGAGTGATATTGTAATCCAAATAGCTCTGTGCTAGGGTAGCGCAGGCTCATGTCGCCCTGGGTCTCGGCGATACCGAGTGTCTATCAGAGGAGACCCACAATGCCGATGTTGCCTTGTCCGGGAATCTTGTCGGAAGTCAGACCTAAGTCGCTGCATCGATCGCGTCTTCGGCCCGCTCCTTCCCCGTTCCTCGTGTTCAAGACAATGTCATTATTTTAAAGGAGGAACCCCGATGGGTTCGAAGATCTATGTCGGTGGGTTGCCCTATTCGGCGACCGAGCAGCAATTGAGTGACTTATTCGCGGCCCATGGCGCGGTGGCGTCGGCGCGGATCATCACGGATAAGTTCACCGGCCAATCCCGTGGATTCGGCTTTGTGGAAATGTCCTCGGATTCCGAAGCGCAAGCGGCGATCACAGCCCTCAATGGGTCGGAGATGGGTGGCCGGACTTTGACTGTCAATGAAGCACGTCCCCAAGAACCGCGTACCGGTGGTGGCGGTGGTGGGCGCGGTGGATTCGGTGGAGGCGGCGGTCGCAGCGGTGGTGGCGGTGGTGGAAAGCGCGATCGCTGGTAGTCCAACAGCCTAGACACAGGACGGAGGGGGTGCCACAGAATGTGGTGCCCCCTTCTTTTTTGTGAACTGGACCGGCTGATGATACGGTGAAGTAGAGAGAGGATATACGTCCTCACTGGACGTATGATCAAGCATGAACATTGCTCAATCAACGATTGCGCCGGCGGATTTGTCGTCGGTTTCATTGCAGAGAAATCCGGTGCTTGTTGTGGAAAACTTCTGGTCGTCGGACGAGCGACGGTTCTTTCGGGAAAAGATGAACGGAGCATCCTGGAAAAGTCTTTCCGATCTGCCACATGTTCGGGCAGACTTTCCGAATTCCGGCAACTGGGCGAAAGCTGAACTCGGTTCAGAGGAGGGGCGGCGATTTCTGTCGCGGCTAGAGCTTCCCTGCATTCGAGATCATATCGAGTCGTTCCCGAATATCATCGGACGTCATGTGGGATTCAATTACTATTCCTATGCCGCCGGCGACTGTCTGTTGACTCATGACGACACGGACCAGGGTCGGCTCGTGGAAGGCCGTCGAGCGCCTAAACGTCGGATCGCCGTCGTGACCTACGTTCATGAGGAATGGCAGCCTGACTGGGGAGGGGAATTGATCATCTATGAGCGACGAGCGGATCGCGCCGGGGAGCCTGTCAATCTTATACCGACGCACTGTATCGAACCTCGCCCCGGATCGTTGGTCATGTTTACTGTTCCTCGATTCCACCGAGTCTGCCGCGTGGACCCGACCGCCGGCGAGCACCGGCGGTTATCGATTGCCGGATGGTTCATGACAGAGCATTCCTAGAATACAAGAGAACCAAGCGTAATCCACGGATGGAGCGGATGCCGATCGCTTTCAGTGAACGCTCGCCTCATCTGCCGCGTTTTCTGGTGTTCAACCGAACCAGGGGGTATCGTTGGCTGCGCGGGGCCGGTCTTCTATTCCAAGGGTCGGCGCCGGCTGTGCGAGCACGTTGTGCACGAGGGCGATCAGGCGGTCACGCTCGAACGGCTTTGCCAAAAACGGGAGTGTTCCCCGCTTGATCCCGTGACTGGCGAGTTCCTTATCAGGATTCCCCGACATCAAAATAATTCGGAGGCCTTTCCGAATCATGGTCGCACGAACGGCCAGTTCATGACCGTTGACGTGCGGAAATTGATTGGAGGTCGAGGCAAGTTGAAAACCTCGCGGCGGTAACACAAGGTCTGTGAGAAGGAGATTGATCGGACCTTCGTGGTGAGTGCAAATCTTGAGCGCCTCGGCGCTGCCGTCGGCCTCGAGTACCGTCAGCCCCGCTCCTTCCAACAGTGCTTTGCAGAGTGTGACGATCGACGATTCGTCATCGACGACCAGGACAGTCGCCGAAACGTTTGATGATGAGGTGCTTCGTTGATCTTCCATAAGTTCTCCGTCCATCATAGTGCTGAACACCGCATACGGCGAGGAAAACCATTATTCCTTCATGTGGAGACGTGTGAAATTAAGACGGAGACATGACACGTGATGGTTGCCATCACCCTCCGAGCGCCGTGAACGGTCACCATGCGAGAAACGAGTTACTGCTCAGAAGTTCCTCGAGTTTTCAGCGCGTCAAGTCTGGTCTTGTCGAGGTTCATGTGCAGTGACTTCTCTTGGGTCACGATCACCGCGCCGGGCGCCTGGCCCTTCGCTTTCTTGACCCACTTGCGCCTGGTGTAGATCACATCGCCTTTACCGCTTTTCTTCAGGTCACTATAGAGAAGCGCCAGCGTGGCGGCGTCCCGCAGGGTTTCCGGCGGGGGCTCGGTCCCTTTGCCCAGTCGTACGACGACGTGAGATCCTGGCGTCCCTCGAGCATGCAGCCAGAGATCGTCGCTCTTGGCCAACCCGAACGTCAGCTCGTCATTTTCTCGAGCATTGCGTCCGACAAAAATCGGCAGCCCATCTGTCGAGGTAAATCGACGGAACGGACCACGGCGTTGATCCATGGCGCGATGTTCCTTGGGGATGGCCCTGTTCAGATGCGCGGGAGGTACGGGGGGCGGGGTCCAGCTTCCTTGCTCAATGTGCGTGAGCTCTCGGCGGAGCCGCTCGACGCCGTATTCGGCTTGCGCGATGCGCGGCTTGAGTTCACGCTCAGCGGCAAGATATTTGCGATGCTTTCGAAAATAGTCGTCCATATTGCCCTGGGCTGACTTCATCGGATCGAGTGGAATCGTGATGGTGGGGAGCCTGTCATCGAAATAATCCGTCATTTCAATCTGGTCGGCTCCCTTCGTGATTGCTCCAAGATTGGCCTTGATCAATTCTCCATATCGGGCATAGTCGCGATAGGCGGTGGCGCGTGAGAGGTCGTTCCGCCAGGCCGCAATGAGTCGCTGCTCTTTCTTGAGGGCTTTCTTGAGGACGCGCAGACGGGCTTCTTTGATCCGGTCGGCGGAGCGTGTGGTCTCCTGTTTATGGTAATACGCCTCGATCGCTTCTGAAACAGAGAGCCTATCTCTGACCGTACGTGCGAAACGGCTGGGCGTCGCATCGTGGGCGGCGTTGCGCTGCGGTGGCGGGGCATAGGCCTGTCCGGTGAGCATGTGTTGACGAGAGAGATCTCTCAGTACGCGACGTTCGGCATTGAGGACCAGGATGTTCGCCTTGTTGCCGGTCAATTCGCACACGATGCTGTGCGATCCTTCTTTCCCGGCAATCTGCAATTCAACGATACGGTCATTCCCGATCTGACGAATATCGTCGATCCGCGCTCCTTGGACATGGGCTCTGAGAAACTGACAGAACGGTAGAGGTGTCGGAGGATTGACCGGCGAGTGGGTGGTAATGTGCACACGAGCGGTGTCTGGTTGACAGGAGATCAACAGCCGATGTGTCTGCCCCGGTACACGCACATCCAGCACCAGGGTACGGTCTGTGGGCTGCTGAATCTTCTGAATCCAGCCGCCACGAAGGAGAGGGGAAATCTCCGTCAGTACCTCTGTGACATCCGACGCGGTCAACATGAGGAATCCATCTCATCGTCGGCTTGTCGGCTCACGGTGTCTCGATTTGGTTTCATGAGGATCATCTCATCACGTACATTGCGCGCTGCATTCGTCCGCACTGTACGATCTGCCATGAAAACCCGCAAGAGTGCCGACAGAATGCTGAAAAAGTCCTCCGGCGGCGTTCCTCGCATTGCCGAAGCGGCTTCGCGAGGCAGGTCGCATCACTCAGAGGCTCAACGTACCTCCGGGCAGGAGTTGCCAGAGCAGCTCGGGGCGGGGTGGGTGAAATGCTATCTGTCGATGTGGATGCGCTCGCCGCGTTGTAGCGCCTGCGGCAATACGGAAGACCTATTCATCCATCGCCGTGGCGCGGTTCAACGGACGAGGGCGACGAAGGTCGTCCGAGCATCACGAAGCGCTCGGATAGTCTCGGGTGTCTCCCTGTCCGGTCTCTCGCTTGCGCTCACTCTTCCGCTACGTTAGAGTTCCTCCAAATCTCTTGCGTGCTCGTTCCACGATGCTCCTTCTCGATTCACAGCGGCTTGCGCAATTGCGGGATGAATTTCGCCTCTCCATGCGGCGGCTGTTTGTCGACCTGTGCCGAGAAATGCATGCCCACCACGCTGATTCGGCCGGAGAATTCGGGCTTCCAACCGGGTTCTTTGACCGCCTCCACTCCAGCCTCCAGCCGAAAGCCTACTCCAACTGGAAAGTGGTCGGATGGATCGAGACGCTGAATGACCTCGTGTATCTCTTGGATGTGCGCTGTCAGCTGAAGGGTGAACAGGATCGGCCGGAGTTTGCAGCACAATTGTTGAACGAGTGTCAGGAACAGTTCTTTGAGCATGGCTACCTGGATGATCTCTTTCCCACGGGCCGACCTCAAGCGCGTGGGTTGGAGAAGCGCCTGTTCACGCTATGTCGGCGGTTGGCGCAGGAATTGACCCAGGAGGCTCTCTGGTTCGATCCGGCATTGTCGGGCACGTGGTGGCGGCAGCGAGGGAGGGACGTGCGGGGAAACTTGAAGGAGAATTTTGAGAAAGCCGAACTCCCAGGCACCATCTTCGTGGGAATCGACGGCGCCTGGTGTGCGGCGCCACCAAGGGTACAGCGGGCGATCGGCCGGGCGGAGGGACGCGCGGTGTTTCTCGTGGAGCCGGCCGGCATTTCGGTGAAGGTTGGAAAGACGGTTTCCTCGGTCTGGGCAGGGTGGGGTGGGCAGGGACAATGGCAGTGGCTGCACCATGCGCCAGCGGTTGCGATCGATGACGAGCATGCCCCGCTTACCGTTGGTCCGACTCTTGTCTATGGGAGGAACCGCCAGCCTAGAACAGTGAAGCCTACGAATCAGCGACAGATTGCACGGATTACCCGTGCGTGGCAGACCATCCGGCTTGCGTGGCCTGAAGGCCATGATGTGCTGACACTGCTGACCTCTCGCATTATTCCGCTGCGGGCGAAGGGTGTGGTCAGTTTCAGCTATCGGCATCGACCGGGATTGTCGTTCATCAACTGCTTCGATCGCGGCAATCTGGATCTGATCGATGATCTGATTCATGAGAACAGCCATCACCATTTGAATCTCCTGTTGCGAAAACATGTCATGTACCATGGGGACCATAACCAGCAGATCTTCTACTCGCCATGGCGACGGAGCCTCCGACCGTTGCGTGGGATTCTTCACGCCACGTTCACGTTCACCATGGGCGCGCTCTTATTCCAGCGGCTTTCATCCTGGGGGTCGGGTCGAGGCGGGGCGGCAAGATGGAAGCAGGCCGGCCTGACACAGCGAGACTTGCAACGGGCTCGATTTCGTTGCTTGGAGGAAGTCGAATCCGTTCGGTACTCGCTGCAAGATCTGCATTATGCCGATCGTCATCTCGGGTGGTTGACCGGTTCGGGTCGACGCTTGGTCGGGCAGCTCACCGAAGCAATTGAGCATGTCGAACGTGAGAGTGAACGATGTAAGCGCGAAGTGTCTCGCTCGACGTTCGGTTCGACCCTGCGGAAACACATCAAAGAACTCCAACAAGCCCGCCACACCTATGGCCCGATGCGATTGGGGAAGGTGTGACGTGCCCGCCGAATCCAATGGCGAAGTCCGGCCGCTCAAGATCTGATGCCGGAAGATTCCATATTTCTTGACGATTAGTCCATAGAGGGTAGACTCGAGGGCAAGAGGTGAGCATTATGCACAGCATCGAGAGAGTGCATCATGTGGGAATTGCGTTTACGGCATTACTCGGGTGGTTCTATTGTGTGATGCCGGTTTCTGGTCTGATTGCCGTGGACGAAGCGGCCGCCATTGAGAACGCAAAGGCCGTCAAGGTTGAAAAACTGCTGACGCTGATCCGAATCTCGGAACTCGAGGCGGAATATGACGCGCTGACCCAGAAATATATTGGCGAATACGAGCAGCAAATAAGGAAATCCATAGGCAGTACCTATTCCGATGTGACGGGTGAAAAAAAGAAGGAAATCGAACGGCTTCTCGATGCCTTCTTGAAGGACATCAGAAAGTCGATCGGGCAGGTTGAGTCCCTCCACGAGCATTTGAAACAAGCCTATTCGAGAAGTTTCGGTGAGGACGAACTGGATCGTCTCATCGCGCACTATTCCTCTCCACTTGGTGAAAAAGATGCAGGCATGAAGAAGAGTGCGGCCATCGAATACAACACGATGTGGACGGCGCAATTCATGAATCAATATAAGGCCCGAGTCGAGAAGCTGTTTCAGGTCGTTGCCGTGGTGGCGAGAGGCAAGGGGAAGCAGGGAGCATAGCCGACCCCATCATGGTGGGTCCGACTCATCTTTGCGAGAAGAATTGTCGGCTGAAAGCACGGAAGGATTCATCCGGCCGACCGATGAAGTCATTGATACCGAGCCGGACCATCTGCTCAACAGTCAACCCCTCGCGCTTGCTCAGCTCTTCCAGACGGAGCTTTCCTTCATCAATAGGCTGACAGAGTTTTGAACTGATCAGTCCGCAAGCTGTTGCATGCACACCGTCCAGCGTACCGGCCTATTGTACGATGGACTACGGCTCCACCGTCACGTCCACAAACGCCGGCAAGCTGTCGGCTCCCTTGTTATCCGTCACGCGTAACTTGAAGCGGTATGTTCGTGGCTCTGAGACGGGCGGCGCCAGGAACGAGGCCTCTGAATTGTTGGCGTCGAGCAGCGGGACTTTGCTGCCGCGCACTTGACTCCAACTATAGTAGAGCGCATCACCTTCTGAGTCACGGCTCTTGAGGCCGCTCAGTTTCACTCTGGAACCAGCCTTAACCGACTGGTTCATCCCCGCATCGGCGGCCGGGGGTTGGTTCGGCTCCTCGTTCACATTGACGTCCATCTCGAGCGAGGCCTGCTTGCCGCGATTGGTGACGGTGACAGTGGCTTTGCCGTTGCCGACGATCTGTAAGAGGCCCCCCGGCAGGACTCTAATGACTTCTGGACTTGAAGACTCGTAGTTCGTCCCGCTGGCTGGTGTGCTGATGCGCCGGGTGATGCCGTCGACAAAGTCGGCGACGACGGGAAGCTCAAAGACCTTGCCCAGTGAATCGACATGGCCGAAGGCGGATGATTGTCCAGCCCGCCCCAGTTGCAAAGGCTTATCCGTCTCAAAATCGATAGTGGTGAGAGCGGCGGAGGGTTCAACCTTCACGATGATTTCATCGAAGACGGATCTGGTTCCCAATCGTCCACGGGAGACTTCGGCCACTGCCAACAATCGCATCGGTCCGATGCCGTTCGATGGCACTTTCAGTGGACCACCAAAGGCGGGTTCCTGTTCGGCGGAGCCGATCATCGCTATCGGCGCCACGATGAAGCCTGTGGTCGTCGAATCATCCTGTTCAACCAGGACCTCATCCTGCTCACCGTACCAGTAGTAGCGGACCTTGACGATACCGGTGTCTTTTCCGAGATCTACATGCGCGATCACGGTGCTTCCAGCGGTCAACGTGGCTCCTGCCGCCGGCTCCGTGATGGTGAAGGCATGAACAGGGGAAGCCATGGCCAAGCAAGCGGCGAAGGGAACGAGGCACAAGGTCCGAATCCGCGCGTCACGTTTCACGAGTCACGCTTCACGAATCATCGTCATCGCGTCAAATGGTAGGGAACGTCGATAAGAATCACTCGATCTTTGAAGAGCAGTGCCGCTTTCAGCATCAGTGCCCGCTGATTGTGCAAGATGTTCTGCCACCACCTAGCTGGAAGAATTTCGGGGATCACGACGGTAATCCAGGCATCAGGGTCCTTCTCGAGCACTTCTTCAACGTAGTCCAATAACGATCCCAGGACTGAGCGGTAGGGCGAGGAGAGGGCAATCAAATTGACGCCACCTCCCCATTGAGCCCACTGGATTTTGACTTTGGCACTTTCTGCTGGGTCGACGTCAACGAACACGGCGCGAATTTCACCAGGCCGGCTTCTCGCATAGTCCAACCCACGGATGACCGCGCGATTCAAGCCGCTGATCGGAATGATCACGATATTGCGTCGCGGCAAGGGAGGGCGTTCACCTCGACGGTCCAGTGCGATCTGTTCAGAGACGGCCTTATAGTGCGAGCGAATCCCCTGGAACATGAGGAGAAGGACTGTGATGAGCAGGAAAACAATCCAGGCACCTTGCATGAACTTGGTGCTGGCGATGATAACCGTTGCGATGCCGGTGGTTACGGCGCCGACCCCATTGACAATCAGTTTTGTCTGCCAATGGGTCCCCTTCTTGACGAGCCATTGTTTCACCATGCCGGCTTGAGAGAGCGTAAACGACAGGAACACGCCGATGGCATACAACGGAATCAATGCGTGCGTATCTCCTTCGAACACGACGAGCAAGAGGCAGGCGAAGAACCCTAGGATGATGATGCCGTTCGAAAAAACCAGGCGATCGCCGAACGTGGCCATCTGATGGGGCATGAATCCATCGCGGGCCAGGATCGATGCCAGGTGCGGAAATCCAGCGAAAGCGCTGTTGGCTGCCAACACCAACAAGGCCATGGTGCCAATCTGTATGGCGTAGTAGATGGGGCCGGTGCCGAAGGTCAAGCGAGCCAGCTGAGAAACGACGGTTTCATCTACCTTGGCCAAGATGCCATAGTGAAAGGCCATCCAGCTGATGCCCATGAACAGCGAAGCCAGAATGGTCGACATCCAGATCATGGTGGTTGCGGCATTCTTGGACTCTGGTGGGCGAAAGGCTTTGACCCCGTTTGAAATGACCTCCATGCCGGTGACTGCAGAACAGCCCGCCGCAAAGGCGCGGAGCACTAAGAACAGCGTAAGTGTTTCTGCCTCGACAGGGCTTGTCGTGAGAGGGGGGGCTCCAGAGTTGGATAAAGATCGAACTGTTCCCACAACGACAAGAATGCCCAGTGCTCCGATGGCGAAATAGGTAGGAATGGCGAAAAACTTGCCAGATTCTCGAACTCCACGGAGATTCATAACGATCATGAACAGAATGGCGACCAGTCCTAGGGCTTCTCGGTGGATAAACAGACTTGGAATCGCTGAAGTAAGAGCGGCGATACCGGCCGCAACGCTGACGGCCACCGTTAAGATGTAGTCGATCATCAGTGCCGCAGCCGCCACCAGAGCGGGCCGATCGCCAAGGTTGGATCGGGCGACGACATAGGCACCGCCTCCTTCTGGATACTCGTAGATGATCTGGCGATAGGAGATGGTCAGGACCAACACGAGGAACAGAATCGCGAGACTAACGGGGATCGACCAGGTGACTGCAGCAGCTCCGGCGAGTATGAGCACCAGCAAAATCTCCTCCGTTGCATAGGCGACGGAGGAAATCGCGTTCGATGAGAAGATGGCAAGGGCAATCGTTTTAGAAAGCCGTTCATGCCTTGCTTGGGCGGTCTTGAGAGGGTCGCCGACGAGCCAGCGCTTCAGGATCATGGGGTGATTATCGCACAAACTTCTTAGAGGGTGAATGTTCAGATGCTCTCGACCATAGGTCGAAAGACTCATGACTGGAGCAATTATATCTGTGATGATCACGCCGGCGCCTCCGAAATCGTTCCTCGGTCGGGGAGATTCCTACGAGACAAGAAATGAAGCGGTTTGGGCAAGGCAGCCGGCGCGGCGACTGCGCATATTGGAACAGAAACAATAGGTGCCGGATATCTCCTCTTCATAGACTAATGATGCTCGTCTGAAAAAGAAATATAGCGCCATAGAATCACTGCGTTACAGGACAGGTTCCATTCCGAAGCATTGACAGCAACACTGGAGACTTGTAGGGTGATGCTATGACGTTCACCGCAACGTCGGCTGTCCCATCTCTCGCGCTCCCATCCTTCCCGCGCGTCTGATTCCCCAGTCTCCGCAGCTTCTTCGACATCGTGAGTCTCATTGGGTCAGGCGGTGCAAGATGCGAATGCCGCATTTCACAGACTTCGTGTCTTCTGTGCCTGTTCAGTGGGTCTCTGATGTCGCGGGGCACATACGCTCCATCGCGTGGGGTCTGCCCTGGGGTGTCCGAGCTGAGCCCCTAACACATATGAGGAGGTCGTCACCATGAGAATTCCAACGATCACATCCGGAGTTGTTGTCTCAATCGTGGCGCTGTTTATCGTCTTGTCGATAGGGTCGACTCAACCTGTTCAAGCGGCAGATCTGCTTGTGGAAAGAACTGTGGGGTTCGCGCCGTCGACAGAGCGTGGCGTCATGGCCTCGGGCGCCGTGGAGGATACGTTCAAGGCTTGCATGGCCAGAATTCCCGCGTTCGCCAGTGCCGGGCAACGCATGCTGGCCGAACAAAGCTGTGCAGGTGAGGATGAAGTGAGGAAAACGCTGCGATCGGCGCCGAAATTCTGAATGTTGATCACGGGAGATTCCCGATAGCCGGCAGCCGCTTCCTGGCCCTGCTTGCGTTGAAGAGACTGAGACAAAGAATGAGTAGAAGGGAACGAGCAAACTCGAAGTGGCATTTGAAAGCGAGGTGAGCAATATGTATCAGATCTATAGCTTGGTTGGGATTATCGTGCTGTTGTGGGGGATTACAATTTGGGCCTCCATCCCAGAGGAGCAGGAAGATAGACGGTATTGATTGCGCAGTCAGACCACAGACAAGGTGCGACGCAATTCTGTGGCATGGAGAGCTGTTCGACCATGGGAGGGCGGCGCACCTGTTGGGGGAAGATGAGGATATGCGCAGTATGCGAGGAGAAATGATGCAGAAAGTCGTCGAATCGGTCACACATAGGGCGACAAACCGATGGTCGTTCCTCAATGGTGTGCTGGGTGATAGGACGATCGGTATGATGGAAGCTCTTGACGGGTTTGGTTACTTTACGACCGGATTGAGTTTCCTGGCGATCAGCATCGTGCTGTTCGTCCGTGCCTGGTACGTGTTTGCGATGGAAGTGGGATCAGCCGCGGTTCCCGCAGTCCTTGGGCTGGCACATGATCTCTTATTGGTCATCATTCTGTTGGAGCTGTTCAGGACCACCATTAATTTTCTCAAGACCAAAGTGATTACCCTGGAACCGTTCTTATATATCTGCGTGATTGCCTCGACAAGACGCATCCTGACGACAGGAGCTCAGATTTCATATATGGACGAACTGACTGATCTCGTATTCAACCGCTATCTCATGGATCTTGGGGCGAATGTGCTCGTCGTCGTGGCATTGATTATCGCGATATATCTGTCGCGTCGGGCCTCTCCGCCGGCCATGGGTGAAGAAACTGAGATGGGTCAGGGTTCTGCTCGCAAGGGCGATGAAGTGGAGTCGTACCTGCGGGAGATCAACGGACAACTCGTCAGATTCAAGAGAGAGTTCGCATGAGGCTGAATGAGAGATGGGCAAGACAGTATCGTGGATTCACGGCTTGGATCAAGCTGATCACCTTCTATGAGCTTGCTGTGGGGATGAAGTCGACGATGAGCCATCTCATTCACTACAAGCCGATCACGTTGCAGTATCCGCATGAGAAGCGGATTCTGCCTGACAATTATCGCGGCATGTTGGCCTTGCTACGGTATGACGACGGGACCGAGAAGTGCGTCGGGTGCGATCTCTGCGAGGCCGCCTGTCCCTCTCGCGTCATTGCCGTGGTGAGCGCCGAAGTGCCGGATGAGCCGACGAAGCGATACGCGCGAGAGTATTGGATGGACATGACGCGTTGCTTGTTTTGTGGCCTCTGTGTGCAAGCCTGTCCGGTCGATGCTCTTGCGATGACGAAGGAATACGAGTGGGCGGTATACGACAAGCGGGACTTGCTCCTCAATAAGCAGCAACTATTGGCGATCGGAGATCGCACGTTTCAGACACGCGAGAAACGGCTGGAGTTCCAACATCCGAATCTGGCGGTCTTCAATGTCGCCTCATCGAACCATCCAGCCAAGGCGTGCTAGTCACCTGGAAGGAGGCCTGACATGGTCGGGCCATGGGATCTCATGGCGGAGATATGGTGGTATTGTTTCCCTCGAACCACATCTGATTCCGTGTATGCGTGTCTGATCTGGAATGCGACATTGAGAAGGGTATTGTAGCGCGAGCCTATACGGAGGTGCCATGTACTGTTCACGCTGCCATGGGTTGATGATCGAAGTCGATATGAGAGACTCGTCGAGTCAGGACCGTGTGTCGGGGTGGCGGTGCCTCCTGTGTGGCGAGACGACGGACTCAGGGATCGAAGCCAATCGCATGAGTCATGGCCAACCAAGTCGGAATCGCGCACGTGTTCCTGGGTCACCTCCGGCCAGGGCTGCGAAAGGCACTGTGAGGTGAACCTCATTGGAACAGTGATCGAGGGCGATCATGAGGGATTATCTGGCCCGCGGGTCTCTCGGGAACGGTCGTCATAGCGGCGATCATCGACGCAGGTACGCGGGCGGTTGATTGACAACGGGAGAGAGTCATGAATAAGTGGCGTGATTTTCGGCGCGAGATGGCAATGGAACTGTTCTTATTCGCGTATGCGATCGCATGGGGCGTGGCGCTGCTGTTGACTCATGTGCTGACAAAATAACCACGTGCCGATACGGTGTATCATCATGCGGAGGCTTTCTTTCAGTTCAGGCTCCTCCCCTGAAGTCTTGTCCGGCCCTCGTTCCATGAACTCGCACGTCTTGTGGGAGCCCGGACGCCACTCGGCGGTTCAGGACAATCTCAATAGCAAAAGTTGGTAAGGTCGATATTCCAGGATTCGATCAAGGGATCGAGAAAGGCGATGCAGTTGTCGTTCGGAGATCGAAGATCGTCGTATCCAAGAACTCCAGCACGGTGACGCGCATCTGGGGATAGCTCTTCTTGCTCAGTTGAGCTATCCTCCCATCCATGTGGGATTGACGAGTTCTTGCCGTGCGATCCATTGAGGAGATGTATAGATGAAAGAGGGGTTATGACAACAGAAGAACAGATTTCAAAGATGAAGAAAGCGATTGCTCAGGCCATCAAGGTAATGGGAGACCGGTTTGGATCGACGGAGCAGGACGTCGCGACGGCCATCCAGGAGCTGAAGGCGTCGATGCAGGCGACGTCGGATCCTGGTCTTTCCATGAAAACCGTGGCGGGGGCACGCACCCCGTCACCTCAGGATTTGTAAATCGCCGTTGATGACACCGTCGTGTCTCCTGCATGGCTGGTTCGGTCGCTTTGAACAGTAGAGGTAGGTGAGTGATGGTACGCATACGAACGCCGTTCAATCTGGACACATTTCTGAGTAAGGCCGACAAAGGCGTGACGATTCTCTCGTCTTCCAAGAAGCAGATTATCTTTTCACAAGGGGATGCGACCGATGTGGTGTTTTATCTCCAGACGGGAAAGGTGAAAGTGACCGTGATCTCGGAACAGGGCAAGGAAGCCGTCGTGGCGATTCTTGAGCGGGGCGCTTTTTTAGGAGAATCCTGCCTCGTGGGCCAGACGGTCCGTACGGCAACCGCGACCACCATGGAAGACTCCCGCATTCTCCGCATCGAGAAAGCCACGATGCTCCGCATGTTTCAGGAGCAACCCAGATTTTCCGAGGCCTTTATGTCCTATTTGCTGACACACTCGATCCGAGTCCAAGAGGATTTGGTGGATCAACTGTTTAATTCCAGCGAGAAGCGGCTGGCGCGGGCGC
Source organism: Candidatus Nitrospira nitrificans (assembly GCF_001458775.1). Classification (NCBI taxonomy): domain Bacteria; kingdom Pseudomonadati; phylum Nitrospirota; class Nitrospiria; order Nitrospirales; family Nitrospiraceae; genus Nitrospira; species Candidatus Nitrospira nitrificans. The sequence continues at coordinate 360,708 of NZ_CZPZ01000001.1, read as the reverse complement.
TGCTGTTGCTGGCCCACTTTGGGAAGGAAAACAAGCCGGAGACGGTCATTGCGAAGATCAGTCAGGAGACGTTGGCCGAAATGATCGGCACTACCCGTTCGCGCGTCAGTTTCTTTATGAATAAGTTCCGCAAGTTGGGGTTCATTGATTATAAAGGCGGGTCGCGCCGGAACGGCGTATTGCACGTGAATAGTTCTCTTCTCAATGTTGTGCTCCACGACTAGGGTCTTCCTCGATTCTGCATCTATGATCCAGTAAAGCTAAGCCTGGCTACGTTCAACCTTGCCTCCATTTGCAATCGTTCCCTACTGAGCAATTGTGAACAGATTGTAGCTGGCCGCTCCATTATGCTTATCCCGGGGAAGGCAGGTGCGGATGTTTCTGATGCAAGAAAAGCGCATGCGGAGATCGGGTAAATCTCGCGAGGGACTAAGCATTACAGCGAAAGCCATGAGCCTGGAAGGAGCTGGGACTATGTCAGGCCTTAAAAATGAGGCAGAAATGAAGCTTTGGGAGCACGATGCGCCAGGTTTATCTCAGACATCGGCGAGCGTCGTGAGCGGTGAGGACAGACGTCAGTCTGTTTGCGAGAGGTCTGCCGGTCTGACGATCAGGGTGGGGGGAATTGATTGTCTGTTGGCCGATGTCCATGCGCAGATTGAGAACCTTCGACGGGAGAGGACCTATCTGCGACTGGTGCGGGTAGAATTGGCTGGTAGGAAGGCTAAGCGGAGAATCGCCTGAACCATGCGACGGCCGGTTCCACCATGGCCATTGCGGCATACCGTCCTCTCTATTTCTTCGTCTGAGCTGTTTTGACCAGATTATCAGCCGGCTTCTCGTTATGCTCGAGCGTAGGTGCTCAGCCGTCCCTCATTCCGCGACAGCAAACATCAGGACAAAGAAATCACTCCGCGAAGAAGGGTATCCCTTCGGCGCGATAGGCTTTTGTGACCGGAGAGGTGCTGGGAGCGGCGGGAGCGTTATTGCAGGCATCGCAGTCTGCTCGTGAGTTACAGAAAGCAGTTGCGAGGATATGCGCGACGAGCCGATGAGGGGCGGTCATGAGCTGGCCGACGACATAATGCTATCAAAGACAAATGAGGGCGCGAAGAATCCGGCAGTGGTCGGAGCGCAGGTAGTCGGCAAGGAACCGCACAGGAGGTACTCCAGGAGGAGACCTACTGAAAAAAGGTGGCGATTCGTTGAAAGACAGGAAGCCAAAATTCTGAGTCGCAGGACGGAACACGTGGGGGAACTAACCTATGAGCCAGATATCCAACCGTGCCGCTGGTAAGGAATTCAATCGGTCCCAAACGAGTCTCGGCATGATCTGGTGGGTGATGGCGAGCATGGCTGTGCTGCTGATCGGGACCGCCGCGGCTTCAGCTGAACAGACCGCCACGGAATCGGTGAAAAGTACGATCGATGAGGTGATCCATATTCTCAACAGTGAAGAGTTGAATCAACCGGGCCGCTCGGTGGAACGACGCCGGAAGATTGAGCACGTGATCAGGCAGCGTGTCAGCTATGAAGATATGGCCAGACGGGCTCTGGGCCAGCCGTGGATAGAACTGACGGACACCGAGCGGCAGGAGTTTGTTGCCCTCTTTGTTCAGTTGCTCCGAGACACGTTTGCCGGTCGAATTGATAATTATACCGACGAGCAGGTGCTCTACCTGTCTGAACAGCACGAAGAGAACTGTGCCGAGGTGAGATTGAAGCTATCGGGCCGCAAGGTGGACACCAGTCTGGATTTTCGCTTAGCCGATAGGGTCGGCCATTGGCATGTGTACGATGTGGTCATTGACGGCGCCGGCATCGTGAGCAATTACCATGCGCAGTTCGCCAGCATTATCCGCACCCACTCCTACGCCGGTTTGGTAAACAAGATGAAAGAGAAGACCCTCGTGGTAAAAGCGTTTGAAACGACGACGGCTCCATAGTTCGGCGCGCAAAAGCGGCGAGTGGGCCTGTCGGTGGTGAACCGAATGTCGCCTTGGAACGCCCATGGATACCATGTTTTCACCTGTCGGCAATCGTACCGAGCTGGAAGAACCGATTCGCGCCGAGCTCTTCGGCGCCGAACGGCTCGAACAGCATGCGGCAAGTCTCGCGGCGGCACAGGTCGTTACTGATGATGCGCGGGTGGGACGGTTGCTTACGCCACGAGTCCTTGAGAATGGACGAGTCTTGGTGGCGTCGTATCAGGCGATCGCTCGTACGATTCGTGATGAGAAAACGATCACTCCGGCAGCCGAATGGTTCATCGACAATTTTCATATCGTCGACGAGCAACTTCGCGAAATCATCGACGATTTGCCTCCCGGGTACTACAGACAATTACCCAAACTCGCATCGGGCCACTTGAACAATTACCCACGGGTCTTTGGCGTGGCCTGGGCGTTCGTGGCTCACACCGATAGTCGTTTCGATCCCGACATGCTCCGGCGCTTTGTGTCGGCGTATCAATGTGTGCAACCGCTGACAATCGGTGAGTTGTGGGCAGTGGCGATCTCGCTGCGTGTCGTGCTGGTGGAGAACCTCCGCCGGTTGATTGAGAGGATCGTCCAGAGCCGCGCTGACAGGCTGGAAGCCGACGAACTGGCGGATAGCTTGTTGGGGACCGGGGTGTCGGCCCCCGAGTCTCCGGCCACTGTTCTCCGCCGTTTTGAGCGCAGACCATTGGCCACTGCGTTCGCCGTGCAGCTTGTTCAGCGACTCCGTGACCTGGACCCCAAGGTCCGTCCGGTGCTGCGATGGCTCGACGAACGTTTGGCCGGGCAGGGCACCACCGCCGACGACATGGTGCATGCGGAGCATCAGCAGCAGGCGGCCACGAGCGTCACGGTTCGCAACATCATTACGAGCATGCGGTTGACGTCCGCGTTTGATTGGGCGGACTTTTTCGAGAGCGTCAGTTTGGTCGACAAGATTCTGCGTGGCGATTCCCGCTATGCCGAGATGGATTTTCCCACGCGGGATACCTATCGCCATGCGATCGAGGATCTTTCCCGCGGTACGGGGTTGTCGGAACACGACGTGACCGCGCGGGTCGTGGAGCGTGCCAGGCTGGCGGGGATTGAGCTGCATGCGAGTGGGCAGCCGGAGCGGGACCGGCTCACGGACCCCGGCTATTACTTGATCTCTCAGGGCCGCCGGACATTTGAACGAGAACTCGGCTACAGGGTGTCCTGGAAACGCCTGATCCTGCGATGGTACGTCCGGGCTCCGGCTCTGGGCTATCTGGGCTCGCTAGCGGGGATGACCGCCATAGTCCTGGCGTTACCGCTATGGCATGCGGCCGAAGTAGGCGTGACACTCACGGGTCTTGCGTTCATCAGTCTCGTTGCGCTCGTGCCGGCCTCGGACCTTGCCATGGCGTTTCTCAATCGTACGGTCATGGCGATTCTCGGACCCCGGTCATTGCCTCGGATGGCATTGCAGAACGGCGTTCCTAAAGAATTGCGCACGATTGTGGTGGTCCCCGCCTTGCTGACGAGCCGGCAGGGCATCGATGAGCTGGTCGAGCGATTGGAAGTTCACTATCTCGCGAATGCGGATGACGATCTGCGGTTTGCCTTGCTCTCCGACTGGAGAGATGCCCCACACGAAAGTATTCCGGGTGACGTCGAACTGCTGGACAGCGCGGTGGAGGGGATTGCGCGGCTGAATAAGCGGTACGGTCCCGCGGCGGGGAGCGGTCCGCGGTTTGTGCTGTTGCATCGCCGGCGCGCCTGGAACGAATCGGAGCAGGTGTGGATGGGATGGGAACGGAAACGAGGCAAACTGCATGAGTTGAATCAATGGCTGCGCGGCTCGACGAGCACGACGTTCATGTCCGTCGGCGGGCAGCTCCCCGAGTCGATCCCATCGGTCCGGTTCGTCATCACATTGGATGCGGACACGCGGTTACCGCGCGGAGCGGCGCGCCGGTTGATCGGCACCATGGCTCACTCTCTGAACCGGCCCCGATTCGATCCGCGCTCCGGGCGCGTGCTTGAAGGGTATGGGGTCGTACAGCCGCGGATAACCCCGTCGCTTCCGGGCAGCGGCGAGGGCTCGTATTTCCAACAGACGTTTTCCGGGCCCAGTGGGATCGATCCCTACGCATCGGCCGTGTCGGATGTGTACCAGGACTTGTTTCGGGAAGGGTCCTACACGGGCAAAGGCATTTATGAGATCGACGCATTCGAGGCGGCGCTGACAGGCAAGGTGCCGGACAATGCGATGCTCAGTCACGATCTCTTCGAAGGGCTGTTCGCGCGCGCGGCATTGGCGACCGACATTGAGCTGTTCGAGGCGTTTCCCGCTCACTATGAAGCGGCGGCAGCCAGGCAGCATCGATGGGCGCGTGGCGATTGGCAGTTGCTGCCATGGCTGTTCGGGCGAGGGCATACCGGGGCTGAACCGAATGGTCCAGTGGTGATCCCCCCCATCGGCCGGTGGAAGATCCTCGACAATCTCCGCCGTACCCTCTCGGCTCCCGCGGCGGTTCTGACACTGATCGTCGGATGGATGCTACCGGCCCAATCCGCCTGGGTCTGGTCCGGGTTCGTTCTCGCCACCATCGCGATTCCCTCGTTGCTGTCCTTCGTGCTCGGGCTCTACCCGCGCCGATCCGGGATTGCCTTGCGAAGCCATTTCCGTGGAGCCGGCAGAGACCTCACGTTGGCCGGGAGGCAGATTGCGTTGACCGTCACGTTCCTCATGCATCAGGCATGGCTTATGACGGATGCGATTCTTCGTACGCTCGCTCGGCTCGCCTTTACGCGCCGGCGGATGTTGGAGTGGGTGACCGCGGCTCAAGCCGAGGATGCCTACACGTGCGACTTGGCTGGGATGTATCGTCGCATGGCCGGCGGGGTGATGCTCGCCCTCGTGGCAGCTGGTGGGGTGGTCATGTTTGGACGAGATGAGTCCTGGGCCGCCGCCGCTCCGTTCGTATTGCTCTGGATGTCGGCCCCTGCCGTGGCCCGGTGGGTCAGTCTTCCGCCTCGACTCATGGGAACCGAACCGGTTTCTCCGGCCGATGCGCGGACACTCCGACTGATTGCGCGCCGGACCTGGCGATTTTTCGAAACCTTCGTATCTTCGGAAGACCATGCGCTGCCGCCTGATAATTTTCAAGAAGATCCGAAACCTGTCGTCGCCCACCGGACCTCGCCGACCAACATCGGGCTCTACCTGCTCTCGACTCTGGTCGCCCGTGATCTCGGATGGCTGGGGACCCTCGATGCTGCCGAGCGACTGGAAGGCACACTGGCGACCATGAAGCGTCTCGATCTGTTTCGTGGGCATTTCTACAATTGGTACGACACGCGTACCCTGCATGCGCTGGATCCCAAGTATGTGTCCACCGTCGACAGCGGAAACCTCGCGGGCCATTTATTAGTCGTCGGCAACGGATGCCGCGAGTTGATTCAGCAATCTTCCATCAACGACCATGTTTTTGCCGGGATCGATGATGCCATTCAACTGTTACGTGATGCGCTGGAGGAGATTCCAGATCGGCGACAGACCCACACGGTGACCAGGAAGCAGCTGAGCCAAGCCGTCGATGCGTTGGCCATGGCGCTCTTGTCGAAGCCGGTTGATGCTGCGGGTTGGACTGTCAGGCTTAGCCGGCTCACGGTCTTGTCTCATACCGTTGCGGATATGGCTCAGGCACTGGGACAGGAGCGCGGTGATGAGCCCGATGGGGAATTGCGCGCGTGGGCCGATGCAGTCCGGGCCTGCGTGGAAAGCCATCTCCGGGACGCGGAATTGTTGCTTCCCTGGGTGCGCTTCAGCGCGAAAGATCGGGCGGCGCTGTTCGACCATCCGTCGGGGCCATCGCCGGAGTGGGCGGTGATTGCGCCGTTCTTTCAACCCGTTCCCACGCTGGCGGCTGCCCCTGAGCGGTTTGCGGAAGCGCTTCGCGCGCTCGATCATTTGCGTGACCAGGCGAGGAGTCGTCCCTCGCAGGATCGGGCCAGCTTGGCGAGAATCGCCCTTCTGGCTGATGCCATACGGCAAGCGGGTGCGGACATCACGGGCTTGGTCCGCCGTCTGGCGACGATCGCGCAGCATGCGGAGCACATGGTTCACGCCATGGATTTCACATTTCTTTTCGATCCCACCCGCAAGCTGTTGTCCATCGGCTATCGCATGCCGGAGAACAGCCTGGACCCCAGTTGTTACGACTTGCTGGCATCGGAAGCCAGGCTGGCGAGCTTTATCGCCATCGCCAAGGGCGACGTGCCGTCATCGCATTGGTTTCACCTGGGCCGCGCCCTGACACCAGTGGGAGACGGTTCGGCGCTCGTATCCTGGTCGGGCTCCATCTTTGAATACCTCATGCCGGCGTTGGTGATGCGTTTCCCGGCAGGCAGCTTGCTGTGCCGGACGTATGAGTTGATCGTCCGTCGGCAGATTCAATATGGGAGAGAGCGAGGCGTGCCCTGGGGTGTTTCAGAGTCGGCCTATAATGCGCGTGATCTCGATTTGACGTACCAGTATTCCAGCTTTGGCGTGCCGGGCCTGGGGCTCAAGCGAGGCCTCAGTGAGGATGTGGTCATCGCGCCCTATGCCACAGCCCTTGCGGCGATGATCAGTCCTACGGAAGCCACGCAAGGCTTCGGGCGCCTCGCCGAGGCCGGAGGGAGAGGAACCTACGGATTCTATGAAGCGCTGGATTACACAGGGACACGAGTGCCGGAAGGAAAAGACGCGGCCGTCGTGCGGGCCTATATGTCGCATCATCAGGGCATGTCGTTGGTCTCGATCGCGAATGTCTTGAACAATGGACTGATGAGGAACCGTTTTCATGCCGAGCCGATCGTCCGAGCTACTGAACTGTTGCTCCAGGAACGGACTCCGCGCGATGTGCCGGTCACACGCCCGCGCGCGGAAGAAGTCGCTGCCGCGGCGCAAGTCCGCGACCTCATACCACCGGTCATGCGGCGATTCACCTCGCCGCATGAGGCGACACCGCGGACGCATCTGTTGTCCAACGGGCAATATGCGGTCATGCTGACGACATCCGGGTCTGGATACAGCCGGTGGCGGGATATCGCGGTGACGCGCTGGCGCGAGGATGCGACGCGGGACTGCTGGGGTTCTTATATTTTTCTGCACGATATCCAAACCGGATCTGTCTGGTCGGCCGGTTATCAGCCCAGCGGCGTCGAGGCCGATGACTATGAAGTGTCTTTTACCGAAGAGCGGGCTGAAATTATCCGGCGGGACAACGACTGGAACACGACGCTCGAGGTCGTGGTGTCGTCCGAGGATGATGCCGAAGTGCGGCGCATTGCGGTCACCAACATGGGAGCGCGCGCATGCGATCTACAAGTGACCTCCTATGCCGAGCTGTCCCTGGCTCCACAGGCTGCCGATGTGGCCCATCCGGCTTTTGCGAATTTGTTCGTGCAAACCGAATTCGTGCCGGAGGTCGGCGCGGTACTCGCGACGCGTCGAAGGCGGTCGGATGAAGAAGCGACGGTGTGGGTGGCCCAGGTGGTGGTGGTCGAAGGAGACACCGTGGGCGCCCTGCAATATGAAACGGATCGCGCGCGGTTTCTTGGACGAGGGCACCATGTCCGCACGGCGGTCTCGATGATCGATGGGCGGCCGCTTTCGAATACCGTCGGATCCGTGCTTGACCCGGTGATGAGCTTGCGCCGTACGGTGCGGGTGCCGGCAGGCGGGACCGTACGCCTGGTGTTTTCAACCATTGTCGGCTCTACCCGCGATCACGTGTTGGAGTTGGCCGACAAGTACAGCGACCCGAGAGTATTTGAGCGTGCCCTGTCGCTGGCCTGGACGCAAGCGCGGGTGCAACTGCATCACCTCGGTATCGAAAACGACGAGGCGCAACTGTTCCAGCAACTCGCCAATGCCGTGCTGTATTCCGACGTCTCGCTGCGACCATCCTCTGAAGCGCTGAGTCGGAGTACGGTGGACCGCGCGGCGCTGTGGGCGCATGGTATCTCAGGCGATCTGCCTATTGTGTTGGCTTGCATCGACAACGCGGATGATGTCGACATCATCCGGCAATTGCTCCGAGCGCATGAATACTGGCGGATGAGACAGTTATCGACCGATGTGATCATCCTGAATGAGAAGGCTTCGTCGTATGAACAGGGATTGCAGGGTTCGTTGGAAGGGCTTGTGCGGGGCAGTCGGCTGCGGCTCTGCCCGGATGCCGGAGGGGCGCGGGGAAGTATATATCTTCTGCGGACCGACTTGCTCTCCGTACAGGATCGGCTCCTGCTGCAGCAGGTTGCTCGGGTCGTCCTACTCGGCCGGCGCGGCACGTTGGCGGAGCAGGTCTCTCGCCTGCCGCGCAGGAGCCGTGTGACGTCGACGAACTCGTCTTCACCACGACCGGGCAGACGCCTGGATGTGCCGGTGCCTGAGCGTGAACTCGAATTCTTCAACGGCTTGGGCGGCTTCGCAGATGAGGGACGCGAATATGTCACGATTCTCGGCGAAGGACTTCGGACACCACGGCCCTGGGTCAACGTCGTCGCAAACCCGTCGTTTGGATTTCTCGTGTCGGAGTCCGGCTCCGGGTTTACTTGGTCGCTGAACAGTCACGAGAATCAGCTGACGCCTTGGTCGAACGATCCGGTGTCTGATCCGTCGGGGGAGGCGCTCTATATTCGCGATGACGATTCCGGAGAGGTTTGGAGCCCGACGGCGCTGCCGATTCGCGATGATCCGGCACCCTATGTCGCGTGTCACGGACAGGGCTATAGCCGCTTCCATCATGGTTCGCATGGTGTCCTGGCCGAATTGCTGCAATTCGTGCCGCTTGAAGATCCAATCAAGATCTCTCGATTGACACTGCAGAATATGTCCGGCCGATCGAGACGTCTTTCAGTGACGGCCTATGTGGAGTGGGTGCTCGGGAGTTCCCGCAGTGAGTCCGCACCCTATATTATCACCGAGATCGATCCGAAGACCGGGGCGCTTTTTGCGCGCAGCATGCTCGGCGGCGAGTTCGCCGGACGCATCGCGTTTACCGATCTTGCCGGAATCCATACGTCGTGGACCGGTGATCGGACGGAATTTCTCGGTCGTCACGGGACGTTCGATCGTCCCTTGGCTTTGCAAGCAGGAGGAGAACTGTCCCGAAAGGTCGGCGCGGGGCTCGATCCTTGCGGGGCGCTTCAAGTGTCGATTGAGTTGGATGCAGGCGAACGCGCCGAAATCGTGTGGTTTCTTGGTCAGACAGCGGGGTGTGAGCAGGCTCGTTTCCTGCTCGATCGCTATCGTGGGGCGGACGTGAACGGGCTCTTGCGAGAGGTCACCCGCCGATGGGACGACCTCTTGGGTGTCGTACAGGTCCATACGCCGGAGCGCGCGACGGATATCTTCTTGAATCGATGGGTGCTCTATCAAACGCTGGTGTGCCGCGTCTGGGCACGCGCGGCGTTCTATCAGTTGAGCGGGGCCTATGGGTTCCGGGATCAACTTCAAGATGTCATGGCCCTGAGTGTGGCGGCACCCGATGTCACGCGCGAGCATCTGCTGCGGGCGGCCGCGCGGCAGTTTGTCGAGGGCGACGTCCAGCATTGGTGGCATCCTCCGTCCGGACGCGGTGTGCGTACCCGCATTTCCGACGATCTGCTGTGGTTGCCGTACGCGGTGATCCAATTTCTTGAAGTGACCGGCGATATGACCGTGCTGGACGAAATAGTATCCTTTCTGGAAGGACCGGCATTGGCTGAGGGGCAATCTGAATCCTACTTTGAGCCGCGTGTGTCCCGGACGAGCGCCACCCTCTTTGAACATTGTGCGCGTGCGTTGGATCGGAGTCTGGTCGTCGGCAGTCATGGCCTTCCGCTCATGGGTACCGGAGACTGGAATGACGGGATGAGTCGTGTGGGCCAGCAGGGCAGAGGGGAGAGTGTCTGGCTCGGGTGGTTTTTGCACACGGTGCTCTGGGAGTTCGCGAAGGTGGCGGCTCAGCGCGGGGAGCGTGCTCGCGCCGAAACGTGGCGGCTGCATGTGAGTGCGTTGAAGGCCGCGATCGAGCGAGATGGGTGGGACGGGGAGTGGTATCGTCGCGCGTACTTCGATGACGGGACGCCGCTCGGTTCCGCTGCAGACCCGGAATGTCGCATCGATTCCATTGCTCAGACCTGGGGAGTGATCAGCGGCGCGGCGGATCCGGACCGCGGCGCGCGCGCCATGGCCGCGGTGGAACGGCATCTTGTGAACCGGCAGGATGGGCTGATCCGTCTGTTGACACCACCCTTTGATCAGATGCCGAGGGATCCCGGCTATATCAAGGGCTATGTCCCCGGCGTCCGAGAAAACGGCGGTCAGTATACCCACGCGGCGGTCTGGACCGTGCTGGCTTTCGCGGCATTGGGTGAAGGTGACAAGGCCGGCGAGTTGTTTCGTCTGTTGAATCCTGTTCATCGGGTTTCCTCGCGAGCGAGCGTCCAGCGCTACAAAGTCGAGCCTTACGTCGTCGCCGGCGACGTGTACGGCGAGCCCCCGCATGTAGGACGTGGGGGATGGACCTGGTACAGCGGGGCGGCGGGTTGGCTCTACCGGGCCGGTATGGAATGGATGCTCGGTTTCCGCTTGCGCGGCGCCACGCTCTCCGTCGATCCTTGTGTTCCGCGCCACTGGCCGGGGTACTCGATTCGTTTCCGGTATCATTCGGCGGTCTATGACATCGCGGTGGAAAACCCGCGCCATGTGAGCCGCGGCGTGATACTGGCGGAGCTTGATGGAAAGCAAATAATCAGCCGCGACAATATCCCTCTCGTCAAGGAAGGCGAGCACCACATTCGCGTTGTGCTCGGATGATCGACCTTCTAAGGCACAAGATAAGCCTACGGTTTGGTTGCCAAGAATCTCGTATTGGTGCGGGTGCGGGGCGTTAGTGGATGGAGTGAGCGCGACTGTATGGGGGGTGCGGTCATGTTCCTACATCTTTGCATGTGTCCGCTCCGCTGAAATGGCTTTCCACTATCTCGACGACGGAGGATCACATGTCTAACCACTTACTCGTTCTTGCAATGATTATTGGATTTCCCTTGTCAGGCTTCGCTCAATTCGTGGATAGAGGTGAATATGTGGAGGTGTCGAAGGGTGTCAAGCTGTGTTCCAATGCCGCCCTGGACACCTCGAACGGGATAATCGATCCGGAGAATCGTTTCTGGCGCGTCACGAGCAAAGCGCGCGGGAATGGCACGCAGACAGTGGACGCATTTGTCTTCGAACGTTCATACGATCGCAAAAGCGGCGAGACCACGATCGAGGAACGCCAATACGATGCCGGTTATGCCATGTTGTTTAAGAGAGCCCTGGAGCACAAAGGGATGCTGTTGATGGTCAGTCCAAGAGATGGTCAAGTTGAAGCGACCGTCGAGATTTGCAGAAAAATGAAATAGCGTGTCGATTGTGGCTCGACGTTCAGGTGACGCATGGGTAAATCGCCCTGTCCTTAATCTGAGGGGAACCTTAGGCAAGAATGGATGCATAAGGTGTGACATAGAGTCGCAAGCAATTGCCTGCAAACGATGCGCCTTCTAGGGCACTGACGGCGTGGCTCGCTTGCTTGTCCGAGCCCATTTCCACAAAACCATAACCGGCTGATTTTCCGCTGCGTTTGTATCGGACGACATGGACGCGCACGACGGCGCCATAGGTTCCGAATAAGTCGCGGAGTTGACGGTCGGAAGTCGCTTCCGCAAGGCCACCGACATACAAGATGCAGTTACTCATGATCATGTATCATGTTGGATGATACGAGCATCTCTATAGATAAGGTCTCATGCTCGTCTCGCGGTTCAACGTGGTTATGGAGGAGGGCACCAATTATTTCTGCGATAGACAACCATGCGGCCCGCACCGAGAGGATTGTGGATGAGCCATTGGACGAAGCTTTGAACAGTCGATATGGGCACGTCTTCTCTCTTCACTATGTACCGGTACGGTATCGCTCAGGCGCCGTTCCCTGTTTGGTCCGTATCTCCACGGCGCCTGGTACTGAATGATTTCTTCCTCATCTCTGGGGATTTGCTTGTCTTGGTGGTGGAACGCAAGCGGGTATCTTCTCCAAAGCTATGTCTCGCCAACGAGGCGACTTCGCGTCTGATGACGTCGATTGAGGATGTATTGTCGACCGAATTGGGATCAGTCAACCCGAGAAGTTGCCAGCGGATTTTCGGTTTATGGGCGGACTTTTTCTTTCCTGCTTTACGACTTTTCCAAACCGAAGCGAGATTCATGGATCGCCCTTCTATAGAAACACGAAGCTCAAGTCAGTGGTTGCCTGACAGAGAAACTCAATAGCTCTGTTTCAGCTCCACCAACGGACTGGCCAAGCTATCAGGATGCCAGGCCTCTGCCGTTCAGGCGGAGGAGCATCAGCTTGGTGACATTACACAGACTATCGTGTCAACACTGGGAGTGAGTACGAGGAGTGCCCGGAGAGGAAATAGCGTACAACGAGGTTCACTCTAACATGTAATTTCTGAAGGAGTCAAACCTCCTCGCGCGGCTCAGTATTGTGTAGGACACGCGACAAGGCATTGGCTTGTCAATGGTCTGCCCTCCCTCGCATTCCGAAGAACCGGTTGACGTTGGGCGGGCCATGCTGTATGGTAACGCTACATTTACCTCGTGGTGGTCCGGCGAGGAGATGTTCAAACTATATCGGACTTCGCGATCGCATCGCGACCAGGTCCAGTTTGGAGTTGCACCCTTCTCGGTTGTCTCTCCCCTCGGTTCTCTGATCCCGTCATAATGCGATCATACTGAAAGGATAACGTAGTGACTACGTCTGTTCACGCCAATTTTCACGCGCTCGGTTTGTCCGAGGCGCTTCTCCGGGACCTGGCTGATGCCGGGTTCGCATCACCCACGCCCATTCAAGAACAAGCTATTCCGCCCGCGCTCGCCGGGCGAGATGTCATCGGATGTGCTCAGACCGGGACCGGTAAAACCGCAGCCTTTGTCATTCCGATCGTCGAACGACTCGCCGCGTTGCCGAAGGGGCAGCCGCAGGCATTGATCTTAGCGCCGACTCGTGAGTTGGCACTGCAGACCCTGACTACGATCGAGAAACTCGGCCGCAGTCGCCGCATTTCCGCCACCGTCATAGTCGGCGGCGCGGATATGCAAGCCCAAGTGCGGGGCTTGCGACAACGACCGGACATCTTGATAGCGACGCCGGGCCGTCTCCTTGATCATATGTGGAACGGCACGATTGTCTTGTCCGCCATTAAGATCTTGGTGTTGGATGAGGCGGATCGGATGTTGGATATGGGTTTTGCCCCTCAAATCAATCAAATTCTTGACGCATTGCCTGAAGAGCGACAGACTCTTCTCTTCTCGGCCACCCTCCCTACGGATCTGGCTCGATTGGCTCAAGCCAGTGTGAACAATCCGGTGCGCGTCATGGTCGCGCCGTCGGCCACAACAGCCGATGGGGTCACGCAGGCGATCCATTACACATCCCATGCCGAGAAGCCCGATCTTCTCTTGTCGTTATTGAAGGCCGATCAGGATACGGCTCTGGTTTTCACCAGGACCAAGCACCGTGCCGATCGGTTGGGACGTATGCTGGGTGGCGCAGGCCATCGAGTGGCCGTGCTGCATGGAGACCGAAGTCTCTCGCAGAGACGCGCCGCGCTGGAAGGTTTTAGACGCGGGTCATTTCGTGTGCTGGTCGCGACGGATATTGCCGCACGAGGGATCGATGTCGCGAACATCGGCCACGTGATCAATTTCGATCTGCCCAATTGCCCGGAAGATTACGTCCATCGCATCGGCCGCACGGCTCGAATGAAGACGACCGGTCGCGCCACAAGTTTTGTAACAGGCGAAGACCGGCAGCAACTTCGAGATATCGAGCGTCTCCTGGGACATGCCGTCCCGCTCGCTCCGGGAAGCGGTGCTTCGTTGCCGGCGATTCAGGGCGAAGACGGTTCGGCGCATCGGGACGAGCGCTCTACTCCAAGTCGATCAAGGTTTTCCAACCGACACCGACGTCCCAACCCTCGAGTGGCTCATGCCGATTCATCCCCGCGCAAGGCTTCGCCTTCAATACATGCATAAAGTTAAAAAATAGTTCCCAAACGATACCTCGTGAGATACGGTGTGTCTCACGAGGTGGATTTGCGCAGGTCTTTAGCGGCATACAAGCGGGCACTGAAGTGTCGATGGAGCCCGGTGATCGGGTCTCGCTCACTTGCCCAAGAGCGCGGTTTCTTCCGCGATCGCACTCGCCGCTGTCCGCCTGACATAAGAATCACGTCGACAGGCTGGCATTCACGAGGCCGGCTCGGTCGTCATGTACACGGTCGACCAAGTACAACAATGTCACAGGCCCGGCGAAAGAGAAAACAACATGGACGATCTAGACTGTAAGGTCATCACCGGACAGAGTACCCCACAATTGCGCAAATATCCTCGGGTGCGTGTGTCGGCTCCGTTTCCCTGTTCGTTGGCCAGGGTCGGATTGCTGAGGAAAGGGGTGGTCGAACAGGGGCTGGGGATTGTCTACGACGTGTCGGCAAAAGGAGCGCGCGTCATGACGGAAGCGGTGATCACGCCAGGCGACCGAATCGCCATGAGGTTGAGATTGCCCAATCAGGCGGCATCGATGGTCATCGAAACCGCCACGGTTCGGTGGGCGAAAGAACACACCTACGGAGTCGAGTTTGAAAAGTTGTCTCCCAATGACAATACGCATCTCCAGGCCTTCATGACCCACCAGTCCAGGTCGGGCCCGCCTCTTGCCGTCTAATCTTCAGGCCCTCAGGGTGAGGGCCTGATATCGCTGAGCAACCTTGAAGATGCTCAACGGTCACTGTCTTCGCGTAGGGAGACGAACTGCCTGCGGAAAGTGACGACCTTCACGAGATAATCCCTCGTTTCCTGGTACGGCAGGTTATTGCGCAATCGGTCATAGACGGCCGGTGGTTCGAGGCTGTTGATGTGATTGAGGGCGGCTACGGAGTCTCCGGCAAACGTCTTGAAGACGTTCCGAGGGCCTGTGTTATAGGCCGAGATCACGCAATACTCTCTCGAGACCTCATTGTCGATCTGCTCGAGCAGGTTATACGACAAGACATTGAGATAGGCGCTGCCGAGCTCGATGTTATTCTCCGGGTCGAACAGATACTCGCGCGATGGAATCATATCTTTCCCTTTGGCTTTTCGGTATGCATCTCGGCCGCCGCTGGTTGGAACCAACTGCATCAAGCCATAGGCCGGGGCGGAACTCACGGCAAAGGGATTGAAGTTACTTTCCGTTCGAATGACGGCAAAGATGAGGCTTGGGCTGATCTTGAATTGCTCGGCAAATCGGGAGACCGTTGCTCGATATTTGTCCGCTTGTTTGTTTGAAAAGTTCGCAACCATCTTGATTTCGGTGATCAGCGCTTGCTTCGTCCCACCGTTCTGATCCACCGTCCTTGTCTTCGCGTTCTCGGTCGTCGATGTTGCGAACGCTTCCGCTTGGGCCGGCGTGCGGATCGGCTGTCCTTGTTGATCCAGCACCAATCCGAATAAATAGGGAGGCCGGTCACTGGTCAGCGTGATGGGCTTGTCGGAAAAAAGATCGACGGAGCGCGGATCGTCCGGTGTGAGCAAGGTCGTAACAATCGCGTTCTTCAAACTTTCTTTCGGCGCTTTGTCATCCAAGGTCTCTACGACGATCGTCCCGTCGTCGAAGTCGACGATGGTTCGGCTCATGTAGTTCTGGGTGTATTTCACGTACTTCTTTTGTTCCGGGACCTTCACTTCCTTCTCACCCCAGGTTTGCCGGACTCGCCCGGTCAATGCGGTCATGAGGGTGTTGAAGTCGCGTTGAATCGTCCGCAGATCCCGGATCACGGCCTCGGGGTCTCGCTGATAGGCGTCGACACGTTCTTTGAGAATTTGCTTGGGGTCTTTGCCCGTGGCAATGTCGAGCACGGTCCTGCTGGTTCGGCTGCCGAGCACTCGTTCAGCGTTGGTAAGCACACGGTCCGTGGATTCACATCCCGTGAGAATGAGCAGTGAGGCCAAGAAAAGCGACGTGATCCGCATCATAGGTGTCCGAGACTGCGCGGCGCATTCTACATGGTTGTGGGAAGAGAGTGAAGGGGGCTGGCTCCAGAAGATAAAGTGTAGTGAAGGAAGTCAGAACGCCTATTTAATGGCGACCGCTTTGACTTCTTTGTAGGTCGTGTGACCTTGCAAAACTTTTTGAATCCCGTCTTGCACCAGCGTTGTCATCCCCTCTTCGAGGGCGGTTTTGAGCATATCCTCGGTGCGCGCTTTCTGTTGGATCATCCGCTTCATGTGGTCCGTGCCCAGCAGGAGTTCGTGCAAGGCGACTCGCCCCTTGAAACCTGAACGATTGCACGTTTCACAGCCCTTTCCACGGGAAAGGCGGAACGTGTTATCTTGCTTGATGCCGAGCTTGTCCCAATACTCAATTCCGTAACCCAATCGGAGTTCTTCGTACTCTTCTTTGCTTCCGACGTATTGTTCTTTACATTCCTTGCAGATCCGGCGAGCCAACCGTTGCGCAAGCACGCCCAGCATGGCATCGGCAAAGCTGAACGGATCGCAGCCCATGTCGAGGAGGCGGGTGACCGTTTCGACGGCGCTGTTGGTATGCAGTGTGCTCATCACCAAATGGCCGGTGAGCGACGCTTCGATACCGGTGTCGGCCGTTTCTTTATCCCGCATTTCTCCTACCATGATGACGTCGGGGTCGGCCCGGAGAAATGCGCGCATGGCAGCGGAAAAGGTGAGGCCGATCTTTGGCTGTACCTGTACTTGGCGCAGGCCATACTGTGTAATTTCGACAGGGTCTTCGGCGGTCCATATTTTGATGTCCGGCGTGTTAATGTTGCCCAGGACCGAATGCAGCGTGGTTGTCTTTCCGGAACCCGTCGGGCCGACGCAGAGAATGATGCCGTAAGGCTTTTCCGAAATCTCTTTCAGCATTCTGAGGTTCCGTTCCGAGAACCCCATTTTATCGAGAGGCAGTGGTTCGCTCGCCGCGAGGATGCGCATGACCACGTCTTCGTTGTACCCGGCGGTGGGGAGGGTGGCAACGCGGAGTTCGATTTCCTTCGTCTCTGAAAGTTTGAATTTGATCTTTCCGTCCTGGGGTTTGCGGCGCTCGGCGATATCCAGGCTGGCCATGATCTTGAGCCGGGAGACGATCGCGCGGCGATAGCTCTGCGGAATCTTCATGTACTCGAAACATTCTCCGTCGACTCGGAAGCGGACCAATGTTTCGCGTTTTTCTCCGTACGGTTCGATATGAATGTCCGACGCATTCTGCCGGTAGGCATCGGCAATGATTTGGTTGGCCAGGCGGACGATCGCGCTGTCGTTTTCATCGAGGCCGGCAGCGGAGGAGTCCTCGATCCCTTCTGCCTGCGCTTCAATGACAAGTTCACCGAGAATATCGGACACATTTTCGTCGAGCTTGCGTCCGCTGCCCCCGCCGTCACTCTGCCCGGTCGCAGAGCTTAGAAATTGGGCGATGTCCCGGCGCAGACTGACGGCGAAACGAATGTTGAGACCTGGGAAGGTCCGCTTGATGTCTTGAACGCGATCAAGGTCTCCCGGATCGTCGGTCAGAATTTCGATGGCCGTACGATCTCGTTTGAGCGGCATCCAGTGGTTCTTTTTGAGATAGTCGACGTTGAGGTTCTTCAGCAGCTCCACATCGACGATGGTGCGCTCGCTGTACTCGATGTAGGGACACCGATGGAACTGAGCGAGCGATTTGCCGATATCGAGTTTCGGAATCTTGTGTTTTTCGATGAAAATACTCTCGAGATCACTCATCCCTTTTCTTGACTCGGCCATGGCCTGGTCGAGTTCATTTTGCGTGAGGCGGTTATTACTGACTAAGAGATCGAACTTGGTCGGGTTCTTTTTTGAGATCTTGCGGAGGTTGAAGAAGGCGATGCCGAGCGCTTTTGCGATCTCATCAACGGCCTCTTCATCCTTTCTGGTAAAGCGACTCCCGCTCTTCTTATTCAGGAGTTGCAGCACGCCCATCAAGTATTTGTTGTCGGCCACGATCGGATACGTCAGGACCTGCTTGGTCCTGAATCCGGTCCGCTTATCATACGATGTATCGTGGAGCAGGGATGGGTGAATGCTTTGGAGCTCCGCGATGTTGTACGCATCGGCAATGTTGACGGGGCGAAGATATTTGGCGCAGAACCCGGCGAGACTTTGTTCGGTAATGGGGATGCGCACTTCCTCCACTCCGTCGATATGAGGAACCTTAGAGAAGATTTCCTTCTTTTCCGGGTCGAACGCGAAAAGTGTCAAATCCTCCGCGTCGAATAAGCTTAAGATGTCTTTATGCAAGTCCAGAAGGATTTGATCGAGATTGCTGGCCGCATGAATCTGGGTGGTAATACGTTGAACATGTTCGGCATGATCGACCTTGTGCTGCGCGTCGTGAAGATTCTGAGTCATCGGCTTGGCTTGCATCCGACTGCGCTTTCTCTGCGGTTGAGATGTGAACCAGTCTGGGTTTGCGCTGGATTATAGGTGTCTGGCCAACAACAGATCACGGAGCTAGACCGCGAGTCTCAGTCTAAAGGAACAAGATGGGAAGGCAAGGAAAAGACATTTTCTGTCGGTGAGTTCAGGGGCAAGCGAGGGCAATTCGGCTCTGGAACCACGCGAGCGGTCAATCGGCGGATGGAGGGGCTTCGAAAGAAAGGCGCGTGAGGTGGGCGATCAGCTCACCAGGTGCGATGCGGGATTTGATCCCGGTTCGTCGAATCTTGATCTCGACAACGCCGTCTACAAGGCCTTTGTCGCCGATGACGACCTGGAACGGGGCACCGATGAGATCCGCGTCATTGAATTTGACGCCGGCTCGATCGGCGCGGTCGTCCCACAATACTTCAAGACCTGCCGCCATCAAGTCGGTATAGAGACGCGCGGCGACCTCGGTCGTCTTTTCCGAGTGGCTGACCGTCAGGAGGTGGACATGGAACGGCGCGATAGGAAACGGCCAGATGATGCCCTTCTCGTCGTGATGTTGCTCGATCGCCGCCGCGGCCGTTCGACCGACGCCGATACCGTAGCAACCCATCAGGGCAAGGCGCTCCTTGCCCTGATCGTCGAGGACGGTGGCGTTCATTTTCTGGCTGTATTTGGTGCCGAGTAAGAACACCTGTCCAACTTCGATACCCTTGGCGAGCGTCAGCGCGCCCGGTCCTCGGGGAGAAGGGTCGCCGGCTTGCGCATTACGCAGGTCAGCAAACTGTTCGACGGTGAAGTCACGGCCGAGATTGGCATTTTGATAGTGCGTATCGGCTTTGTCGGCGCCGACCACGACGTTTTTCATTCCCGCAATGGCGTGATCCGCCAGGATTCGTGTGTGCTGCAGGCCGACTGGTCCGGCGAATCCGGGAGGGGCCCCCGTGACCTGTTGGACCGTCACGGGATCGGCTAACGCCACATCCGTCACCTTGAGCAACCGCGCCAATTTGACCTCGTTCACTTCATGATCTCCTCGGATCAGCACGGCAACGGTTTCGGTCCCCGCGCGGTACAGCAGAGTCTTCACGAGTTGACGGGGTGAAATCTGCAAAAAAGCCGTGACTTCTTCCACGGTCCGGCGCTGGGGCGTATCGATCAGCGTCAGGGGGAGAAGGGGGGGTGTGTCGATATCAGATGGAGGAAGCACTTCCGCCCGTTCAAGATTGGCGGCGTAAGAACCCTGGTCGCTGTATGCCACCGTCGCCTCGCCGGTATCGGCCAGGACCATGAATTCGTGTGAGACATCCCCGCCGATGAGACCTGTATCGGCTTCCACGGCTCGAAAGGTGAGGCCGCATCGCGTGAAGATCCGGGTGTAGGCATCGTACATATTCTGATAGCTGGTCTTGGCGGCGGCCTCATCGACGTCAAAGCTATAGGCATCCTTCATGATGAATTCCCGCCCTCGCATGAGTCCAAATCGCGGGCGGATCTCGTCTCGAAATTTGGTTTGGATCTGATAGAAATTGAGGGGAAGTTGTCGGTAGGACCGCACTTCTCGCCGAAAGAGATCGGTAATGACCTCTTCATGCGTCGGTCCCAGGCAAAAATCCCGCTCGTGGCGATCCTTGAAGCGCAGAAGCTCTTTCCCGTAGTAGTCCCATCGGGCGGTTTCTTTCCACAATTCAGCAGGGGAGGCGATCGGCATCAGGAGTTCCTGCGCGCCGGCGCGGTTCATTTCTTCCCGGATGATCTGCTCGATTTTCCGGATCACGCGGAGACCGAGCGGAAGATAGGTATAGATGCCGGCCGCGACCTTTCGGATCAACCCGGCGCGCAACATCAGTCGGTGGCTGACGGTTTCCGCTTCGCCGGGATCATCCCGCAGTGTGGGAATCAACAATTGGGAGGTTTTCATGGTGTCGTAACTGTTAGGACGCGGGTTGAGCTGTGGAAGATTTCATAGCATATTCCGACAAGTTGTCCGGCAAGGCCTCGAGCGAGAGAAACCGGATGCGTCTGTGCTCTCACCCACCCGCTCCAAGCTGCCGAGACAGCTCTTCGCCTCAACAGGGTACGTTGAGGATTTCTTGAAGCCGAGAACGAAGAGAGGGACTGGTTTCAACATGCTGCCTAGCGGGAGAAGATGCGTTCCAAGTCGTTCCAGAAGGCAAAGATCATGACGCCGACCAAGAGGACCAATCCGACCTGCTGGGCAACTTCTCGTTGCCGTTCGCCGATCGGTTTGCGCAGAATGCCCTCAATCAGAAAAAAGAGCAAGTGTCCGCCGTCGAGGATCGGGATCGGCAGTAAATTGAGAACACCGAGGTTGATGCTCAAAATGGCGATCAGGAACACGACGCTGGAGGCGCCCTGGGAAGCCGCTTCGCCGGAAATATTGGCGATCGTCAGCGGTCCACCGATATTCTTGCTCGAAATATCGCCCACGATCATTTTATAGAGACCGATCGCGGTCAACTCGGTCCAGCCCCATGTGGCTTCGAGCCCTTGATACACAGCCGCTGCGGCATTGTCGGATCGCATCAATGAGCGGCCCGGTCCCGAGATGCCGATTTTCCCTACCTCGAGAGTCTGTCCGTTCACCGTCAACTTTTCACTCGTCGGTGTGACGGTCAGTGCGGTCCGTTTCCCGTCGCGGAGGACCTCGATCGTCATTGGTTTCTGCGGGTGTTCCCGGACCCGAGTCGTCATTTGCGCCCAGGTGTAGATGGCGTGCTCATCTATCGCGACCACTCGGTCGCCTGGTTTGAATCCGGCCAGGGAGGCGGGTAATCCAGGCATGACTGAGGTGACGAGGGGAGGTGTTTCCTCAACACCGATCGTATACAGCGGTTCGTCGCCGCTGGCTCCGTCTTCCGTAATCGGAATAGGAGTCACCGTCAGTGTCTTCAGTTGATCGTCTCGTCGGACTTCAAGTGAAACAGGTTGGCCCTTGCTCTTGGAGACGAGATCCAGCAATTCGGTTTTAGTCGAAATGTCTTTGCCGTTGATCTTGACGATGCGGTCGCCGACTTCCACCCCCGCCATCGAGGCGGGAGAGCCGGGAACCAGGGCTTCGACGTCGGCACTCAGATCGCGGAACGTCGGGACAAACAACGGCGCGCCAGTGGACAGCCATCCGGCGAAGATCAAGTAGGCCAAAATGAAATTAAACCCGGGGCCTGCCGCGACGATAAGGACCTTGCCCCACAAGCTCTGGTGCGAAAACGATCGCCGGCGGTCCTCGGGAGTCGTGGCTTCCGTCTCATCCTCGCCGAATAATTTGACGTACCCACCGAGCGGGACGGCAGAGACGAGATATTCGGTTTCGCCGACTCGGCGGCCGAATAACTTCGGGCCGAAGCCGATGGAAAATTTGAGGACTTTCACTCCAACCCACCGCGCGGCGAGAAAGTGGCCGAGTTCGTGGAAGGCGACCAGCACGCCAAGGACCACAAGAAACCACCAGGCTTTCTGGAGGAGCAGCCACAAGGTATCGGGGGACCAGGCAAATACGGACGTCATCGAAACTCCCTATCGAGTGTGGTCTTGTACTCTAACATTCGCTGCGGGAAATGCAACCGATCGTTAACGAGGCAACGCATGCACCAACGATTCCGCCTTTTCTCGGGCCCATCGATCCGCTTCCAGCGCATCCTCAAGGCAGGTGATCTCCTGATGCGCATGCGCCTCCATCGTGCTGCGAATGACCTGAGGAATCTCACTGAAGCGAAGGCCATGGTTGAGGAATGCCTCGACGGCGATTTCGTTGGCCGCATTCATCGCGGCAGGCATGGTGCCGCCGACTCGAAGCGACTCGTATCCGAGATTGAGACACGGAAAGCGCTCATGGTCCGGTTTGCAAAAGGTCAATCGTCCGATCTCCGTCAAATCCAGCGAGGGGAGGTCGAGGGCCATTCTGGCGGGATGGCGCATGGCGTACGAGATCGGGGTTCGCATATCCGGGAGTCCGAGTTGGGCGATCATGGACCGATCTTTATATTCTACCAGCGAGTGAATGATGCTTTCTCGATGAATCAGCACGTCGATGTCGGATGCGGAAATATTGAAGAGCCAGCGGGCTTCCACCACTTCCAATCCTTTATTCATCAGGGTGGCCGAGTCGATGGTGATCTTGGATCCCATCTTCCAATTGGGATGTTGCAGGGCCCGTTCCGGCGTCACATGCAGGAGCTGATCCTGGGACAATGTCCAGAGGGCCCCACCGGACGCCGTGAGGATCAATCGGCGGACGTCTTCAATCCGATGTCCTTCCAATGACTGAAAGATGGCACTGTGTTCGCTATCGACCGGGAAAATCCTGACTCCATGCTTCCGGGCCTCATCCTGCATCAGCTTGCCGGCCATCACCATCGGTTCTTTATTGGCCAGGGCAATGTGCTTCCCGCTGCGGATGGCGGACAAGGTCGGGACGAGTCCGGCTGCTCCCACGATGGCCGAAATCACCAATTCGGCATCCAGTTCAGAGGCCACCTGGGTGATGCCTTCTTCGCCGGCCATGATCTCAACGGGAAGATCGGCGCACCGGCTTCGGAGCAATGCCGCGGAGGATTCGGTGGAGACCGCCACGGCGAGGGGGGTGAATCGGCGGATCTGGGCTTCAAGCTTGTCGATATTACTGCCGGCCGTCAGGCCGACGACGCGGAATTCATCGGGAAACCGTTGAACGATATCGAGCGTATTGGTTCCGATCGATCCCGTTGATCCCAAGATGATAATCGACTTCATATCCTCTCCTCTCCACTCTTATAGAGGCGGTGCCAGGTCCCGAACGTAAACGACATAGTAGTAGAAGGTGGGGGCGGTGAACAAGAGACTATCGAGCCGGTCCAACATACCGCCATGGCCGGGCAAGATTCCACCTGAATCTTTGACGCCCGTGCGTCGCTTGATCATGGATTCGAAGAGGTCTCCGATGAGCCCGGTCCCCGTCAGCAGCGCGCCAAGGATCAACGCATCTAACGGCGAGAGTTGCGAGGCAAACCACCACTGAGCCACTAGGGCGGCCGCGACGGCCAGTGCGAGCCCTCCAAGCACGCCCTCAACGGTCTTCTTGGGACTGATCGACGGCAAGAGAGGGTGTTTCCCCCACAGGGTCCCGGCGTAGTACGCGCCGGTGTCAGAAGCCCATGTGACCACCGCCAGAAACAGCACGAGGAATTCGCCGGCCGGCAGCGCGCGTGTCGAGACAATGGTGCTGAGGGTGACGCCTACGTAGAGCACGCCGAACATGGTGATCAGCGCGTCGTTCCGTCGATGTTTTGCGGATGTGGCAACAAAAGAGGCCGTCACTGCGATCACAAGCGCGCCGCCGAGAAGAAGCTCGGGAAGCGTGAGCGACACATGAGATCGGGCGAGGGTCAGAACAAAGATTGCCGACCCGACGCCGACGAGGACGCGATTCAACCGTGTTTGAAAGCTGAGGCGATACAGTTCGAGCAGGGCAAGAGAGCCGACGGCGATCAACAGCAGCGTCAAGGCCCATGGAGCGAGGTGGACGATGATGACGTAGACCGCCGGGATCAGCGCAGCCGCGGTATAGAGACGCCGGAGATCGAACTGTCTGGTGCGTGCCGGTGGGATGGTCACGGATATTGAGCGGTGGGTGGTCGCGTCGGTGGCGAGTGGATGTCCCACATGGGTTAGGAAGACACAGTGCTCAACACTCGGCCGAAGCGGCGTTCCCGTTTTTGATACTCGATCAGCGCGAGGAGGAATTCCCGCCGTCGAAAGTCCGGCCACAAGGTCGACGTGAAGCACAACTCGGTGTAGGCCAGTTGCCACAGGAGAAAGTTGCTGATCCTCGTTTCTCCGCTCGTCCGGATCAGTAAGTCCGGATCCTGGAGGGGGTGCGTATAGAGGTACTGTTGAATCGTGGTTTCATCGATTTGGCTTGGTTGTACGGTTCCCGCCCGGACGTGTTCCATCAGCGTTTTCACGGCATCGACGATTTCCGCTCGTCCTCCGTAGCTGAGGGCGACCGTCAGGATCAGCTTCTCGAGGTGCGCCGTTTCCTTTTCGGTCGTGCGAACCCAATGCTGAGCCGATGGAGGAAGCAGCTCATGGCGACCGATGGCGCGGAAGCAGACGCCTTGCTCAATCAAGCTGGCCCGTTCCGTGGAAAGATAATGCTCCAAGAGTCCCATGAGTGCGCTGATTTCTTGTGTCGGACGGTTCCAGTTTTCTTGCGAAAACGCGTAAATGGTCAGGGCATGGATGCCGAGTTCCAGACAGAGGGTGATCATCTCTCGGACGGAATTGATGCCTTCTCGATGGCCTGCGATACGAGGAAGACCGCGCAATTCCGCCCACCGTCCGTTGCCGTCCATGATGACCGCGATATGTTTGGGGAGCAGATCGGGCTCCAACTTGGCGATCAATTCGCTCTCGGACAGATGGTCAGAACTTGGAGCCGGAGGATGTGCCATAGCAAGCCTAGAACGCGTTCCTCATATCCAGTGTTGGGAGGGAGAAAAGTGGGGAAAGTCTACTGTCGGGGGTATGGAATGTCAAACGCTAACTCGGAAGCGACGTCAGTCATCCGATCGGCGAGGAATCATTGCATTGCGACGGCGGAAATGAATGGGCTATACTCACCCTTCACTCAACAGAGACGAGGAGGCACCCATCACTATGCTCGAGCCGGTTCAGCTAGCCAAATTCGGTGTCACTGAACTCGAAGCTCAACAGGCACTCGATCGTTTGAACGTGAGGGATGTCGATTACGCGGATCTCTACTTTGAGTCCCGCACCGCGGAGTCTGTGTCGATGGAAGAAGGTCTCGTTAAACGCGCCGCCAAGAGTGTCTCTCAAGGAGTCGGCGTCCGGGCCACCGCCGGCGAAAAAACAGGGTTTGCCTATTCGGATGAACTCACGAAGAAGGATCTGGAGATTGCGGCCGACACGGCGCGCTACATCGCCAATTCTCCCAAAGGCGATTCCTCCGTTCCGGTGCCCACCCAGCGCCGACCGACCAGAGACCTGTATCCGATCGAGCGGGCGAAGGCCGAAGTCGCCACGGCTGATCGCGTGGCGCTCTTGAATGAAATCGATGCTGAGGCCAGACGGTACGATCCTCGCATCAAGAACGTCATGGCGTCGTTTAACACCGAATACAAGGTGGTGGCGGTTGCCACCTCGGATGGGACACTGGTCGGCGACATCCAGCCGTTGTCCCGCCTGCAGATCACCTGTATTGCCGAGGACCAAGACAATCGACAGGTCGGGAGCTTCGGAGGAGGCGGCCGGGTCGGGTTCGAGTACTACCGCGAGGACAATCGGCACTTGAGCTATGCGCGAGAAGCCGCGAGGGAGGCGATCCTGAACTTGTCCGCGGTGGATGCTCCGGCCGGGGTGATGCCCGTGGTGCTGGCCGGTGGCTGGCCCGGTATCCTGCTGCACGAGGCGATCGGACATGGATTGGAGGCCGACTTCAACCGGAAAAAAACATCGGCCTTCTCAAGCCTGATCGGGAAACGTGTCGCGTCGGATGTGTGCACCATCGTCGACGACGGCACGCTTCCGTTTCGCCGCGGCTCGTTGAACATGGATGATGAGGGAACGCCGACGAGCTGCACGACGCTCATCGAGAAGGGCATCCTCCGTCGCTATATCACCGATAAGCTCAACGCCCGCCTCATGGGGATTCCCCTGACCGGCAACGGTCGGCGTGAGAATTATCAAAGCGTGGTGCTCCCTCGAATGACGAACACCTTCATGTTGGCCGGCGAGTCGGATCCCCAGGACATTATCCGGTCGGTGAAAAAGGGGTTGTATGCCGTTTCGTTCGGCGGTGGGCAGGTTGATATCACCAACGGGAAGTTCGTGTTCTCTGCCAGCGAGGCCTACCTGATCGAGGATGGACAGATCACCAAGCCGGTGAAGGGAGCGACATTGATCGGGAGCGGGCCGGAGATCCTCACCAAGGTCTCGATGGTGGGGCACGATCTGAAACTCGACAATGGCATCGGCACTTGCGGCAAAGACGGCCAATCGGTGCCGGTCGGGGTCGGCTTGCCGACCATCAAAATCGACGAAATTACGGTCGGTGGGACTCAACGTTAAGAGAGTCAATGGTCATCAGTCATTGTCAATAGCCAGGCTAAACGAGGAGAGCCTCTCCCCAATGACCATTGACCAATGACTGAGAAAGAGAGCACGTGCTTCAAACGCGACGAAAAACAGAACCGACAACCTCCAACGGCTATGCGCAGCTGGCTGCCGATGTCTTGGCTCGCGCGAAAGCATGCGGCGCGACGGAGGCCGACATCGTGGTGGCCGATGGCGAGACCTTTTCCGTTCAGGTGCGGGTCGGCGCGGTCGATCGATTAACGAAGGCGAGAGAGAAACGGCTCGGCCTCCGCGTCTTTATCGGAAAACGTTCGGCGACGACCTCGACCTCAGACTTCTCGCAAGACTCCCTCGAGCGGCTCGTCGCCGACACCTGCACCTTGGCCAGGGCGGTTGTTGAGGATGACGTATCGGGGTTGCCGGATGCGGCTCAGATGGCCACGGACCAGCCGAGTCTCGATCTCTATGATGAGACCGTGCTCGATACGGAAACGCAGATCGATTGGGCCAAGCGCGGAGAAGCGGCGGCGTTTGCCGCCGACCCACGCATCACGAATTCGGAAGGCGCGGAGTTCGATTCCTCATCGGGACGTGTCGTGCTGGCGAACAGCCATGGGTTCGTCGGGTCTTACAAGAGTTCAAACTTTTCACTGTCCGTCTCTCCGATTGCGGCCGAGTCCGGAACCGGGGCCATGCAGCGAGATGCCTGGTACGAGGTGCAGCGCAAATTTGCCAGGCTGGCATCGGCGGAGTCGATCGGGCAGGAGGCGGCCAGGCGAGCCGTTCGCCGCCTGGGAGCGCGCAAAGTGGCGACCAAGCGAGTACCGGTGGTGTTCGATCAAGAGACGGCCGGGAGTCTGCTCGCAAACGTGTGCAGTGCCATTTCCGGCTACGGGCTCTATAAGCGAGCCTCCTTTCTGCTCGACAAGCTCGACCAGACGATTGCATCCGATCTCATGACCTTGTACGACGACGGTCGTATGGTGGGAGGTCTTGGATCTCGCCCGTTTGACGGTGAGGGATTGGCGACGCGGAAGAATACGATTGTCGAACGCGGAGTGCTGAAAAGTTACCTGCTCGACACCTATTCCGGAAGGAAACTGGGGTTGCCCTCGACCGGAAACGCATCACGGAGCGTGGGCGAGAGTCCTTCCGTCGGTCCGACGAATTTTTATCTCGTCCCGGGATTGAAGAGCGCTCAGGAGATTATCGGTTCAGTCAAGGAAGGGCTCTATGTCACCGAGTTGATCGGATTTGGCATCAATATGGTCACGGGTGATTACTCGCGAGGGGCCAGCGGATTCTGGATCGAAAACGGAGAACTGGCGTACCCGGTTGAAGAAATCACCATCGCAGGCAACCTCAAGCAGATGCTCAAGGATATTGAAGTAATCGGGAATGATCTCGTGTTCAGAGGGCGAATTGCGAGTCCGACGCTGAAAATTTCAGAACTGATGGTGGCAGGCAACTGAACAGTGATGAGATCCGATGAGATCCGAGTGGTGAGCCCTGAGTTGAAGCGTAATAAACGAGGCGATTCTCGGCTGATGGTTCAAGACTCGGCACTCATGACTCGTCGCTCAGCACTCGCGAAAGCGCAGAGGTGACCCATGGCTGAATCCATACGAGAAACGACTGTGCGGTATCAGAGTGGAAACGTGGAGATGAAGGCGTTCGTCGCGGCTCCGCAGACCAAAGAAAAACGGCCGGCCGTCATCATAGTCCAGGAATGGTGGGGGCTCACAAACCATATAAAGGATATTGCGAGACGCCATGCCGCAGAAGGCTACGTCGCCATTGCGCCGGATCTCTATTCACGCCTGGGCCATGCGCTGACGACCGATGCGAGTGAAGCCGGCACGCTCATGAATCAGCTGAAACAGGAGGATGGCCTCGCCGATTTGAATGCCACCGTGGCGTATCTGAAATCGGTCCCGGAGGCCGATGCCACCAGGATCGGCGTCACCGGTTTCTGCATGGGCGGCTCCTATGCGCTCATGCTGCCTTGCGTGAACCCAGAGATCAAAGCCGCCGTGCCGTTCTACGGCCAAGTGCCCAATCCTGACACTCCGATTCAGAAGCTGGCCTGCCCGGTGTTGTATCTCTATGGTGAGGACGATGGCTGGATTACCAAGGCGGATGTCCAGCGGCTGGCAGCGGCATTGAAGAAGTATGGGAAAGCCGGCGAGATTAAGACCTACCCCGGCGCGCCGCATGCCTTCTTCCGAGATACCGATCCGTCCGTGTATCGGCCGGACGCTGCGAAGGACGCCTGGACCAGAACCAAAGCCTTCTTCACGCAACATCTCAGCTAGCCAGCACGTACGTTGAGTTTTTGAGTCCGCATCGCCGACTTTGCGAGGCGTGCGATGTGAGAACGAAGCTGGAAGGGTTTTTCAATAGTCCGCTGGAGGACTTTCCAGCATTCTGCGGGAGTAGAGGGGGGACGAGCTATGAGATCCACATGGTGGAGCATGCTGTTTGCGGTCGCATTCCTTCCCGGCGCGAGTGCCGCAGCGGATTTTCAGCTTGTCAGTCCGACGATCAAGCATCAGGGGACGATCGGCAAGGCGCATGTCTACGACGGATTTGGATGCGCCGGCGACAATGTGTCTCCGGAATTGCGCTGGACCAACGCACCCAAGGGCACCAAGAGTTTTGCCGTGACGATGTACGATCCGGATGCGCCGACCGGCAGCGGCTGGTGGCATTGGGTCATCTTCAATATTCCTCCGGATATTTCGGCGCTCGCCGCCGGCGCCGGAAAGCCAGGCGGCCCCGGTGAGCCACAACGCGCGGTGCAAAGCATGACGGATTTCGGTGAGCCTGGGTATGGGGGCCCCTGTCCTCCTGCCGGCCACAAGGCGCATCGCTATATCTTTACAGTGTACGCGCTGAGGGCGGAGCACTTCTCGTTGAAGCCTCAGGCATCCGGCGCAATGATCGGGTACTATCTCAACCAGAATGCCTTGGCCAAAGCCTCGTTCACGGGTCTCTACAGCCGCAAGTAACGACGAGCCCGAAGATGCCGCTTGATACTGAGCTGGGAAAGAAAATGCTGCAGTTGATCACGTCTCGTTACGACGATCGGCATTGGCGAAAGCACATCGAGAAAACCCTCAGCCTCCCCCAGACCGGTGTCGCTGATTCGATCCAGCAGCAGATCTTCATGTATCTCAAGCATGGCTTGAAAGCCTACAAATCGCGCCGAGCCGATCCGGACTCCTGGATCATCGGCGGCTATGCCACGAAGGAAGTCATCACTCGCGCGAAGTTTCAGCCGCAGCTCGTCGGTTCGTCCATCAAGAAAGAAGACGTGGCATTTCTAGGCACCGACCCGGGAGCAGAGGTGACCGAAGCCTGGTGGGAGGAGATGCTTGTCCAGTGGTTCGACGTGCCGGAGGAAGAAAAGCCTGCCGAAGAAGGAAACAGCGAACCTGAGAATTCAGATTCCTCATCCACCATCAAATCGAAGGCGTAACAAGGCTCTCGCGCGGGGCTAGGCTGTTAACCGCCTCGATCCCAAGGCTCTCGCTGATCAGTTCGAGTAGATCTCGTGCACCATGCACAAAGCGAAGAAGAAGCACTCCATCATTCGCACGAGGTACGATCCGATATCCCCTGAACATAACTTCTCGAAGGTCTTGGCGATTGAACTCGGAAACGGCACGTCCGATGAGGGGAGTCTTGAGGAATGTCTCTGTAAATTGAACAATGTCATCGACGAAGGTGATGTCTTTGTGAGCCCGTCCAACCTTGGTGCAAGCATAAAAGGGGTCGGGAGTCTTTATAGTGAAACGAGCTTCTTGTACGCCGGTGATGTTATTTCCGGGCGGGTGTGCACGTGACCCTGGTTCAGATGACCACGGGGCGGTGTTGTTGAGTCGAATGATGCATATGCGCATGTGGGCCGAGAACGAATAAGGTGTCACGAAATCTCTAGATGTCCGGGCCGCAGGGCCATTCGGCTTCCTGCCATCCCCCTCTTTTGGCTAGTGCCAATCCCTAGGCATGTTCTGGCAGATTTCATCCGGCAGACTTGGGTGTCGGAGCGGGGCGAAGGGGGTTCTTGACAGCCACCTGACGGATTCTTAGACTCACGCATTTCCTTATTAGGAACACAATGCACATGATGATTCTTGTGCTGTCGTCATCCGCTCGGTCTTATCCACGACAAGGGAGTATGAAGTTATGGGCGAACCGACAGGCATCACCATGGCGTTGAACGTTCGGTTGAAACCTTCCGAGTCCTCCGCGCACCCACGTGCGGCGAACTACACGACTGTCGGGATCGCACAGGGGATGGCCTATCTCGACTTTGGCTTCATTGAGCCGACGTTGCTGGCTGCCGTCGCGAAAACTGCGAAGGACGGTCACGCGGCACCAAAGGGCTTAGACGGCCACCTTGTCACCCGCGTGGCCATGGATGTCGGTGCTCTGGCCCGCCTGCAGCAGCAGATTCAGCAGGTGTTGGTGGGGCTGCAGACACTACAGAAGACGAAGATACCGGGGATGCGAAGCACACATGCAGGATTGTAGCTGTCACGCGTATCGGGCCTGTCAGAGGATGACAGCGGTCTCTTCTTCGCGAAAGGCGGCATAGATGTTTGGACTGGCGGTACTTATTGCATTAGGTGTGTATGTCTATCTGGCAAAAGTGGTTGCCCAATTCGTTGGCAGGCATACAGAGAGCAAACTGGCCATGTATGCCACGATCGCCGTGTTCGTATTGATTCCGACCTGGGACATTCTCCCGGGTCGGCTGTACCACCAGCATGTCTGTGAGACGCAGGGTGGAGTCCGGGTCTATAAGACGGTCGAGGTCGACAAAGCTTATTTTCTTCCTGATGGACAGCACGACGAAAAAAAACTACGGGAACGACTTGATATGCAGTTAACAATGGATCGCACGTTCTCGAAACTGTTTCACATGACAAAGCATCAAGGTGTCCTCGTCGATAAGGAAAATGGGGCGCACTTGGGCACTGCAACCGATTTTTGGTACTACGGTGGCTGGCTGTATACCACGATCCTCATTGAAGGCTCAGAAGATACCTGTCCGCAGTTCGACCGTGACATCTATACGAGTCTCTGGCGCCAGGTCATTCGTCCTAGGACAGAAGCGAATTTGGAAAGGAACAGACATGAGTGAGGTAATCCGCACGTATTATGAACATGCCCAACTGTCCGATGCGGCCTATGCCAATTTGTCCGTCGGAATGCCGCAAGATCTCTACGTCCAAGCCTTGAAAGCCAGGGGCTTTGGATCGCTTCAGGCCACCGAGTTTGCGAATCGCTACGCGATTGTCAGCACCTTGAACGACAGTTCGACGGGATTTTCTGCGACATTGTTTCAACGGAACGGCACGAGCGAGAAGATTCTTGCGATTCGTGGAACGAATGACATCGTGGACCTTCTCATTTCGGATTTGCAGATCGGCCTGTTCGGCATGGCCGACCAGTATGCCTCTTTGAACATGTTCTACTCACAACTCATCGTTGAAGGCAAACTGCTCTCTACGGACACGCTGACTGTCACCGGGCATTCATTGGGCGGCTTCCTGGCGCAGGCCTTCACCGTCGATCACTCGCTCACTGTGTCCCATGCCTATACCTACAATGCGCCGGGCTTCGGTGGGGTTCTGATCAATCCGTTTGGTTCATTGGGTGTTGCAGGGGCTTCCGTACCTGACAGTTTGATTGCAAACATCATTGCGCAGGGCCCCTCCTTTGTTTCTAGTCAGGGCCGCCAAATTGGAGAGCCAGAACATGCGTTTATCGAAACGAGCCTCAATCCACTGACCAATCATAGCGTCCGGTCTTTAGTCGATGCCTTGGCGTTCTACGATCTTATGCACCAGATTGATCCAACCGTTTCAGCGCCAACGGTGACGACCCTTCTCAGCACGGTCTCCGCGACCGCGACCACCAGTTTAGAAACCAGCCTCGACGCCCTCCGCAAGGTGTTCCAGAGACCGACGGCGACGCCCACCCCAGTGGGCGATCGCGACGCGTACTACACCAACCTCATTGCGCTTCGCGGCAGCTTGCCGGCTGTCAGTCCCTACCAGGTCGTGAGTCTGGTCGGCACCGAGCAGACGGCGGCCAGTCTTGCCACGAGCTCATCGTCCGATGGTATAGCCTATCGGTATGCCCTGCGCGAGCTGAACCCGTTCGTCATCACCGGTGTGGATTATGGCCAACACAACGTTGGGGGTGCCCTCGATCTGTATGATGCCCACACGGGCCAGGGCACCGTGACGGCGTTGTACCTGTCCGATCGGGCGGACCTCCTAGCGGAAAAACACACGTATGGATTAGCCGATGGGACCCCGGTGAACCGGAGTACGACGCTGTACGAAGATCAGCTTACCGGATTCACCAACGAGCGAGGTGCGACTGCAACGGAGGCCATCATCTTTGGCGATTTTGCAGGCCGAGAGCTAGTGGGGCGGTCAGGGAACGACCATTTATACGGAGGCGGCGGCAACGATACTCTTTCAGGCGGAGCGGGGCAAGACTACCTCGAGGGCGGCTCCGACGACGATACCCTTGATGGCGGCAGCGAGAGCGATATTCTCCTCGGCCAGCAAGGGACAGACACTCTCAACGGTGGTACAGGCAACGATCGCCTGAACGGCGGTCTCGGGGATGACCGATTGGAAGGAGGGACCGGCTCTGATCACTACACCTATGTCACCGGCCAAGGCCATGA
Organism: Candidatus Nitrospira nitrificans; assembly: GCF_001458775.1. Classification (NCBI taxonomy): domain Bacteria; kingdom Pseudomonadati; phylum Nitrospirota; class Nitrospiria; order Nitrospirales; family Nitrospiraceae; genus Nitrospira; species Candidatus Nitrospira nitrificans. The sequence continues at coordinate 327,428 of NZ_CZPZ01000001.1, read as the reverse complement.
CACCATCGAGGACTTCGATCAGCTGGGCAGCATTCGGTTCGGCGGGGCGGTTCTTGTCGGCGGGATCCGGCGCGAGACAGACCCTGCGGGCACGTACCAGAGCCTCGATGGCCAATTCACCTATGTGAAGCACGGCACGGATCTCGTCATCAATCATACGGTAACGATCAAGAACTTCGATTTTGATGGCGGTGCGCTCGGTATCAAGCTGGCCGACGCGCCCCATACGGCCACGCCCGAGGCGCCCACGATTGACTCCGGGAGCAACGGGTTTCCGACCGTGGTCTTCACTCCCGAAAATCCGGACGGCAGTGCCTGGAACATTGCGCGATTCGGCGAGGTCAACTACGTGCTGACCGGTGGCAGTCGGAGCGACCAGATCACGGCTGACCTGGGCAACGATCAGTTGTTTGGCGGCGGAGGCCATGATGTGCTGCAGGGGAACAAGGGCCAGGATCTCTTGGACGGCGGCGCGGGGGATGACGAACTCCAAGGGGGCGAGGGCGATGATGTCCTCTCTGGTGGCCTCGGCAACGATGTGTTGGTGGGAACCGGCGCGCTGGCGGATGAAATTGGGAACGACTACCTGGACGGGGGAGAGGGGCTCGATATCTTGCTGGGGGGATCTGGCCATGATCAGCTGATCGGCGGAGCCGGGGACGATCAGTTGTCCGGCGAAGGGATCCTGGTCGATGGCGCGGCCTGGACCAGCACCGGCAATGATTATCTCGATGGCGGGGAGGGCCACGATGGCCTAGCGGGGTTTGCGGGCGACGATATCCTACTGGGCGGTCTCGGTGATGATTTACTGAGCGGCGATAATCTGTTGAACGCGACTCTACCCTGGAATCCCACCGTGGACGGGGAAGACTTGTTGGATGGCGGTGGAGGGACCGATCGGCTGTTTGGCGGTGGGAAGGACGACGTCCTCCTGGGCGGCGATGGGGCGGACGAGCTCTGGGGCGACGATCAACAAGTCGGGGTGATTCAGGAAGGGGATGATTGGCTGGAAGGGGGAGGAGGGACTGACCAGCTTGTGGGCGGCGGGGGCAAGGATGCGCTCTTCGGCGGGGAGGGCGACGACCTGCTTGTCGGCGACTATGCCAACAATCCAACACTCGGATTCGACGATACGCTCGACGGGGGCGCCGGGGTGGACGAACTACATGGGGGCGGGGGGAACGATCTACTTAACGGCGGCAGCGACCACGACCGTCTCTTTGGCCAGGAGGGAGATGACCAGCTGTATGGGGGGCTCGGGGATGACCATCTCCAAGGCGGTAACGGCGACGATGTGCTCCTCGGTGAAGCCGGCGTGGATGTCCTCGCCGGTCAGGAGGGGGACGATCACCTGTTCGGCGAGGAGGGCAACGACGAGCTGCAGGGCGGAGCAGGACAGGATCTGCTGGTGGGCGGGCTGGGCAACGATCGGCTCCTCGGCGGGGACGCGGACGATACCGTGGTTGGCGAGGAGGGAGACGATCAATTGAGCGGCGGGGCAGGGCTCGATCAACTGGTCGGAGGACTAGGCAACGACCTCCTCCTCGGCGACGGCGCGAACGATACCCTGTTCGGTGGAGAGGGGAACGATCAACTGCAAGGCGGCGACGGCACCGATACCCTGCTCGGCGAAGCCGGGAGGGATGTCCTCTTTGGTGACGCCGGGGACGACACCCTGTGGGGCGATGACGGCGATGATCAGCTTGCAGGGGACGCCGGCGATGATGTGCTCATTGGCGGGACTGGCAATGATCTGCTCCTTGGCGGGGGAGGTCGGGATTTCTATCATGTTGGGGTTGGAGAGGGCGCCGATGTGATGACCGATCACGCCGGGGAAGGCAATCGTGTCGTGTTCGATGCAGGGGTCACGCCTGAGGACTTGCATGTCGGGCTCGCTCCCACTGCGCTGGTCCTGCACATCGGATCTGGTGGCGATCACGTGGCCATTACCGGCTTTAATGCCCACGACGCGCTGGCGCCCTCGGCAATTGCCGATTATCAATTTGCCGACGGGACAATCGTTACCCATGCCGACCTCGTCGCACGGGGGTTAGGCCTGGATCCAACCCTGTTGGCCAATGCCACGGTGACCGGCCGTGTGATAGCCGGGGGGACCGGTGGGGATCCGCTCACTGGCACGAGTCTCAATGACCTCCTGCACGGCGGCGCCGGGAACGATGCCTTGTCAGGAGGGTCGGGCGCGGACACCTTGCTCGGTGGCACGGGTGATGATCAGCTCGACGGCGGCAGCGGGAACGACACCTATGTGTACCGCGTCGGAGATGGTCTTGATGTCGTGGTCGATACCGCCGAAGTGGGCGAGGAGAATGTGCTGTCGTTCGGCTCTGGCCTCGCCTCGGTTGACCTACGGCTCATGGTGAGTGGGGGCTCCATCGTCGTCGGTGCCGGCGATCCGACGCAGGGTGTTCTGTTGGGGAATACGCGGCGGAACAGCATTACCGACACGCATGATATCGATCGTTTCCAGACCGCGGACGGCACAGTGCTGAGCTATGCCGATCTGTTGGCGCGGGGCATCGATATTGTGGGTACGGCGGGCGATGATCGTTTGTTTGGGACCAGCATTGAGGACCGGTTCGTGGGCAGAGCCGGAAACGATCAATTATTCGGCGGAGCGGGGCACGATCACTATCGGTTCAACCTCGGTGACGGCCTCGACACGATTGTCGATGCGGCATCGGTGGCTGAAGGAAATGAGGTCACGTTCGGCGCCGGCATTGCGTCGTCGATGCTGACGCTGAGCCTCGTGCAAGACTCCATCAACTCCCCGACGGGCCAGGATCTCGTCATCCGTATTGGCAGCGGGGGGGAGCAACTGTGGCTCACCGGCCTCGATCGTGACAATGTCTTGGGGCCGCACGCCGTGGAGACTTTCCGGTTCACGGACGGCACGAGCCTCAGCTACGCCCAATTGTTGGAGCGTGGGATTGAGATCGGCGGCACGTCCGGAGACGAGACCCTAACCGGGACGAATGCCGACGATCGGTTCGTCGGAGGGGAGGGCAATGACCGGTTGGAAGGCAAGGGTGGCGATGATCGATATATCTTTGGACGTGGGTCAGGGCAGGACACGATTATTGATCGAGCGGGCACGTCGGATACGATTGAATGGGCCGCCGATGTCTTGCCCAGTGAGGTGACGGTGACGCGATCGGGCGACGATCTCGAGCTGACGATCACCGGCACAACAGATCGGGTGACGGTCTCGGAATTCTTTTTGGCGGACCCCTTCCGGATCGAGGTAGTGCGGTTTGCCGATGGGACAGTCTGGGATGCGGCCTTTCTGGCTGAGTCGGTGCAAAGCCGTGTCACGGGCACAGCGGGTCCTGACGGGCTTGATGGGACTGCCGCCGACGATCTGCTCATGGGCTTCGCGGGTGACGACCACCTGACGGGACTGGCAGGCGACGATTATCTCGACGGTGGGACGGGCATCGATACGATGGTCGGCGGTCCCGGCGACGATGTGTATGTGGCGGATGCCACAGGCGATGAGGTCACGGAGAATCTGAACGAAGGCATCGATGCCGTGCACAGTTCCGTCACGCATACGCTCGGGGAGAACGTTGAGCACCTGACCTTGACCGGTCTCGGTGCCATCAACGGCACGGGGAATGTCCTGGACAACCTCCTCATTGGTAATAGCGCCACGAATATTCTGGCCGGCGGGGCCGGCCACGACACCTATGTGGTCGGCATGGGCGATACGGTGGTGGAACAGGCGCACGAAGGTCTCGACACCGTGCAGAGTGATCAAAGTTACGCGCTCGGCGCCCATGTCGAGAACCTCACACTCACCGGCGTGGCGGCCATCAAGGGGACCGGCAATGCGCTGGACAATGTGCTGACCGGCAACGGGTCGATGAGCTGGTTGGCCGGTGGCGCGGGCCACGATACGTACGTGCTGAAGGGCCTGGAAATCGTGACCGAGTCGGCTGGGCAAGGGATCGATACGGTCATGACGGCGCAGAGTTATCAGTTGGGCTCCCATGTGGAGCAGCTCACCCTGCTCGATTCGGATCGCTCGCTCATCGGGAATCAGTTGTCACCGATGTCGATTGATGCCATGGGCAACGAGCTCGAGAATACGCTGACGGGCAATCGCGGCGTGAATCGGTTGGATGGGGGGGTGGGGGCCGATGTGATGCGTGGACAGGCCGGGAACGACACCTACGTGGTCGACGATGCAGGGGACGTCGTCGTCGAAACGGCGGTGGACGGCATCGATACGGTTGAAAGCGCGATCAGCTATACGCTGATTGATCACGTGGAGGAGTTGTGGCTTACGGGGACGGGGACCACGTCTGGGACCGGCAATCAACTGGATAACCGGATCGTCGGCAATAGTGCGGGCAACGTGCTTGATGGAGCCGGAGGCAATGACCGCCTCGAAGGTGGAGCGGGAGGCGACACCTATCTGTTCGGTCATGGGTCTGGATGGGATCGGGTCATTGATTCCGGTGTCGGAGATGTCGTTCAGTTGAAGGCGGGGATTACCCCGAACGATATGGCCGCTGCTCAGTACTTCCATTCCGGAAACTTCCAGCCGAACGGATTGGTTCTTGGCATTCTCGGCTCGACCGATGCCCTTTATATACAGAGCTATTTTCACCTGAGTGCGCCTCCGCTGATCCGGTTTGACGATGGGACGACCTGGGATCTCGCTGCCGTTAACCAGCGGATAGTGACCGGCCCGTCTTTCGTCAGTCCAGATTGGAAAAACGTGGCCACGGTTCGGGAATCGGCCACCACGATTCTGGGAACCGCTGGAAACGACTTGCTGAGTGGCACCGCCGGTCCTGATGTCTTTTTCTCCTCAAATGGGAGCGATACGTTGATCGGTGGCGCCGGCGATGATCGCTATTCGATCGATTTCGCCGGAGACGACGTCATTATCGAGGACCCGCATGGGGGCGTGGATACTGTCACGGGGGATCTGCCTGAGGGATATGTTTTGCCGGACCACGTCGAGCAGGCCGAGTTTTCGGGCCACGTGATAACCGGCAACTCTCTCGACAACGTGATCACAGCGGGACCAGCCTCCAATACATTGGATGGAAGTCATGGGAACGATGTGCTGATTGGTGGGTTCTTGCGTTCCATGCCGGTGAGCCGGGACGATTCCGGCAGCGACATTCTGATCGGTGGCGACGGGAATGACACGCTTGTTCCGGTCGGCGGCGTCTACCAGTCATCAGGCTTGATCGCCCCCATCACGAATGCGGCGATCATCAAGGCCGATGATGTGTTAGTGGGTGGGCGGGGTGATGACACCTATATCCTCTATCATGCGGAAGAAATGGTCATCGAACGGGTCGACGAAGGGACCGACCGGGTTCGCAGTGCCGTGACCTATACCCTTCCGGGGAATGTCGAGAATCTGGAATTGGTGGATTCCGCCATTCCTGGCACCTCGAATGGAACGGGGAATGAATTGGACAACGTCCTTCAGGGGAATCGCCTCGCGAATGTCTTGCAGGGTGCGGCGGGGAACGACAGGCTGCAAGGCGGCCTTGACGAGGATCTGTTGCAGGGCGGGACCGGCCAGGACACCTATCTCTTCAATCTCGGCGATGGGATCGACACGATTGAGGATGCCGCAGTGGTCGGTGAAGGAAACCGGATTCAGTTCGGAGTGGGCATCAGCCGGAACGATCTGACGGTCACACATGATGAGGTCACTCGGACGCTCATCATTCAAGTGGGCGCAGGTGGGACAGACCGGCTGGTGTTGAACAATTTCGATCTGGCCGGTGTGAACGGCACGCCCGTCATTGAGACTCTGGCCTTTGCGGACGGCACCACAACGAGCCTGGCCGGTTTCTTCGGACCGACCGTCACAGAAGGGCCTGACACGATCACGACCGGAGCGGGAGACGACGTGATCAATGCGCTCGGCGGCGACGACATCGTGGATGCCGGTGCCGGCAACGACATCATCGCCGGTGGAATCGGGAATGATACGCTCACCGGCGGCTCTGGCGACGACACCTATATCTATGATCTTGGTGACGGCATTGACACGATCTCCGACACGGCGGCGCCTGGTGAAGACAATACCGTGGAGTTCGGGGCCGGGATCGCCCCAACTGATCTGCGTCTCGGGATCGGTTCATTGGTGATTAAGGTCGGCACGACGGGCGATGCGATCCATCTTACTCATTTTGATCCGACGAACGTCCTGGGGTCGCATACGATCGAAACCTTCCGATTCGCTGATGGAACAGTTTTGTCTTACGACCAGCTTGTTCAGCGCGGGTTTGATCTGACCGGGACTGACGGCCACGATTCCATGACCGGCACGAACGTCGTGGATCGGATCACGGCGCTTGCGGGGGATGATATCTTGGCCGGCGGACGTGGCAACGATCAGATGATCGGCGGCGGCGGCCACGATACGTACATCTTCAATCTCGGCGATGGCGTTGACACTATTGACGATGTGGCGCTGCCCGGCGCAGGGAATCGCATTCAATTCGGGGCGGGCATCAGTCAGAGCGACGTGAGCTTGGTGCAGGATGAGGCTGCGCGAACCTTGACCATTCATGTCGGCAGCAGCGGGACTGATCGACTGGTACTGGCCAATTTTGATCCCCCTCATGCGAACGGGTCCCTGGTGGTATCAGCGCTGGAGTTCGCCGATGGCGATGTGGTGCACCTGAGTGACCGCTATTCTCCGAACCACGCCCCGAGGGTTGCGGTTCCCGTGCTGGATCAGACCGCCGCCGAAGATGCATTCTTTACCTTCACAGTTCCCGCGACGACGTTCACCGATGCCGATGTGAGTCATGGCGATACGCTCGCCTATGGCGCCGCTCTCGCTGACGGCAGCCCCCTGCCGACGTGGCTGACCTTTGATCCGATCACCCGCACGTTCAGCGGGACGCCCGGCGTCGGCGAGGCCGGGATGCTGGAGATCACCATCACCGCGACGGACCAGGGTCATCTCAGCGCCACCGACCTCTTCATGCTGTCCATCTCTGGCCCCCTGCCCCACACCTTCGTCGGTACCCCGGGGAACGATGTGCTGACCGGTGGCCGAGGCGACGATACGTTGAACGGGCTGGCTGGACACGATCGCTTGAATGGGGGGCATGGGAACGATGTGCTCGATGGAGGGACGGGAGTGGATACGATGCAGGGCGGACCGGGCCATGACACCTATACGGTAGATAGGCCTGGCGACGTCGTCGTCGAATTCGCCGATGACGGGATCGACACCGTGCACAGCAGCCTGCTCTATACCCTGGGCGCCCATCTCGAGAATCTCACCTTGACCGGCACCGCGGCGATCAGTGGAACCGGCAATGCCTTGAACAACGTGCTCCTGGGCAACGGTGCGAACAATACATTGCAGCGCGGAGCGGGGCACGATCGGCTCGATGGCGGTCTCGGGAGCGATGTGCTGATCGGTGGGGGAGGCGATGATACCTATGTCGTGGATCGAGCGGGCGATATGGTGATTGAGCACGCAGCACAAGGGAGCGATACGGTGGAAAGCAGTCTTGCCTATATCCTTGGACCGAACATGGAACATCTGATCCTGACCGGGTCGGCCAATATCAACGGGGCGGGGAACACAGCTTCTAACGTGCTGGTGGGCAACCGCGGCAACAATATTTTAGACGCCGGGTCCGGTGATGATACGCTGGACGGGGGGATGGGGCATGACGTCCTCCTGGGAGGGAGTGGTCACGACCGGCTCGTGGGTGGAGGGGGAGACGATACCCTCTCCGCAGGGAGTGGAAACGATTACCTAGACGGCGACGCCGGCCACGATCAGCTCATGGGGGGCAGCGGGGCCGATCACGTCATCGGCGGGCTCGGCAATGACACGTTGGTCGGCAATTCAGGGAGCGACACCTACCGGTTCGCGCGAGGGGATGGTCAGGACACCATTCAGGATGTCGATGCATTCGCAGGCAACCACGACCGTGTCCTCTTGGAGACGACCATCGATCCCCTGGATCTCGTGATCAGTCGCCAGGCCCATGACCTCCGGCTTGCCATTCACGGCTCGACCGATCAGGTCACGGTGAAAGACTGGTATCTTGGTAGGACGAATCACATTGAAATGATTCACGCCGGTAATGGGGAGGTTTTGCTCAGCACCCAGGTGGACCAACTGATCCACGCCATGGCGGCGTTCACGCAACAAACGGGACTGACGTGGGAGCACGCGATCGAGCAGCGCCCGCAGGAGGTGCAGACGATCCTCGCCGCAAGTTGGCAATAGAGGAGGTGTGGGACTGGCTCAGGCTTAGGATCAGATAGCTGCGTTAATCGCTGGGCGGTTCGAAGTGCCCGGAGGGGCGTTGTTGCCATGGCACAGTCGCTTGACGCGATTGTTTGACTAAACTCCGCAGGCTCATCTCAGCGGCCCGCAGGAGTTTGGGATCTCCGGCTTGCATGAGCATGGTCAAGAGGACATAGAGTGACCGATCGGAGTGAGATCCGGCCACGATCCGATCGGTCACCGGATCGATCTGTGAGGTATCCGGCTCTTCATCCTCTGCTGAATCGGTGAAGAGCCATTTAAAGGATTGAGGGTTATCGAACAGCCAAGAAGGCGGAATGCGAAGCGCGGAGGCAAGAGCTTCAATTGTACTGGTTGTAGGATCGGCTTGGTCCGCTTCGATTTGTTCAAGGAGCGTCGTCGAAATTCCTGCCGCGTCTGATAACGACTCGATCGATTGGTTTCGGGAAAGTCTCCAGCCCTGGATGAATAGCCCTATCGACATGGGGGCATAATACACAATGAAGGGAGGCGCTTCAATAAACTCCGTGAATAAAACGACATTTATTTATGAAAATCAATATGTTATGATCTATTTCCTGTGCGGGTGTGAAATCGGTATAATACGGACACAAGTTTCATCGTGTTGAAGGAGGTGGGGACCTATGTTAGGAACCGATATTCGTGGCATCATGGCTGAGGAAGAAGAGGTCCAGCGCCGACAAGAGGCGCTCAAGTCGCTCATGACGATGCGGTCCAAGCAGCTTCGAGAGTCGTTGGATGATCGAATCAAGCGTGCTAGGAGCAGCGGGGATTGGACCCAGTTATCCAAGGCGGAATGCGCGAGTTTGCATAAGCAGGAAAAGGCCCATCTGAAGTCTCAGCTTGAACAGTTACAGTTTGAGCAGAATCGGACTCGGGGAAAGCTGACGGCCTTGAAACGTGCCAAGGCGAGGGCTCAACGTATCCGCGCTGCTGAAGCGGCCTCTGAACGAAGGCGTCGTTGATCATCCATTCCAGCTGTCTTGTTCATATGTGCTTCAGTGCGATGACGGGTCTCTAGGTGGCTGTCGCATTGCAGCTACCGGCTCTCACTCGTGCAGGGGCCTCGCGGGTCCGGCAACTGCTTCGCGATAAGAAGGTCAGATCGACAGAAGGGGCCTTCGTCCTTGAAGGAGCTAAATCCTGTCGTGATCTGATTCACCAGTCTCCCCAAGCCATTCTCAGTCTGATCGTCTCGCCGGGCTTTCTCTGTGTGGAGACCGAGGTAGATCGACAGGCGCGCGCGAGACTGCCTGCGTCCCAGTTCCTTTGTCCGGACGCCGACTTTGAAAGACTGACTGATGTGGAGATGCCGCAAGGGATCGTAGCCGTTGTCCGACAACCTCGATGGGATGAAACCCATGTGTTCAAACAGTCGCGTGTGCTTGGCCTGTATGGGGATCGTCTGCAAGATCCAGCGAACGTGGGCGCGATCATTCGAACCGCCGCGGCGCTGAACTTGTCCGGAGTTTGGTTAAGCGCCGATTCCGCCGATCATTTTAGTCCCAAAGTGGTTCGTGCCACGGCCGGTAGTATCCTGAGCCTTCCGGTTTTTCACACTTGGGATTGGCGGGCATTTTCTTCATATGGGTGTGACATCTATTCGGCGGTCCTGGATTCGGCGGATCAAGTCCCTATCAGGACCATTCGAACAATCCCAAGCCGCCTCATGGTTGCGGTCGGAAACGAGGGAGCGGGGTTGACCCCGGACATCGTGAAGGCGTCACGCGTGAGGTTTTCTATTCCACTGGCCGAGGGGGTGGAGTCATTGAATGTCGCGGCGACAGCGGCGATTTCGGCATTCTACTTCAGCGGATTGCGATTCGACTCCGACAGCGGATCCAGAAGATCGGACTATTCAGCATAGACGTTTGAAATTGAACTACGTTCGGCCTACTATGAGGTGCGGTTCATGCTAGACAGGCTGGAGACGAGAATGGGGGTCAGGTTCGTGGTGGTGTGCGCGATCGGTCTCGGAATGAGCGTGGCCTCGGCCTCTGCCCAATCGGATGGGCAGTTGTACAGTCTCGACATGATTGTCGATCTGGCCTTGGCAAAGAATCCCGCCGTCTCGTTTGCGGAAGGAACCATCGAACAGCAGAAAGGCCAGCAGACGGCGGCCGGTGCTTATCCCAATCCGACCGTTGCCGGCTCCGGCGGCCATGGCAACCTTCAAGACACGGGCCGGGCCGGTATCGGACCGTTCCTCGACCGACAATCGGTCACTGAATACAACGTGGTTGTGGGACAGCCGCTCGAATGGCCGGCCATGCGCGCCGCGCGGCAACGAGTGGCGGATCTCGGCTTAGCGACGGCCAATGTGGGTATGTTGGAGACGCGATTGAATTTGGCGTCACAGGTCAAGGTGGCATTCTACGACCTGCTGCTGGCTCAACATGATGCTGATTTGGCGCGCCAGAATCTTGATACCGTCGAAGGCGTGGCCCGGATCGTGAAAGCGCGGGTCAAGTCGGGCGAAGCGCCTCAATTTGAATCCATCAAGGCGGAAGTAGAAGTCTTAAAGGCGAGGCAACAACTCGCGCGCGCGGATAATCTGGTTCGGATCAACCGCGTGGCCGTCGATACCTTGACTGGTGGCGCGCTTGGGCCATCCTATCTGGTCCATGGCGAATTCAGGAGACTCCCTCGTGATCTCCAGATCGACGGACTGATGACTCGCATGATGGAGCAGCATCCAACGATCCAGCGCCTGCTCAAGTCCGTCGAACAATCAGACTGGAAGATTGAATTCGAACGGCAGGCACGGGTGCCGACCATTACTGCCAATCTCAGCTATTGGCGCGAGATTGGACGGGAAGCAGGTCAAGGGGGTCTCTCTATTCCGCTACCGCTCTGGTACCGGCGTCAGGGAGAAATCGCCTCCTCGTTAGGAGTGAAACGCCGAGAGGAAGCCGAGCTGCTTCGGACCCGCAATGAACTCGGGCGAGCCGTGTATCAACATTTTCAGGATGTCCGCACCACTGCGGAGTTGATCGAGGTGTTCGATAAAGGGTTGCTGAGGCAGGCTCAGGAGGCGCTGAGGCTGGCGCAGTTCAGTTTTCAACAAGGGGCGTCAAGCCTGCTGGAAGTCCTTGATGCGCAGCGTGTGCAGCGACAGATCTTGCTGGACTATGCGTTAGCGCGTCGTGACCTCTCCGTGTCGCTGGCCCGGCTGGAGCAAGCCGTAGGGGTGGCGCTGTGAAGGCCCTCTTTGGTTCGCGACGAGCTTCATCGAGGTATTTCAGGCGAGGTATGTCCGGTCTTCTGTTCGGTTTGATGGTGCTGGAATCAGGCTGTGATGGAACGCCGAGCGACGTGGTGGCGAGTAAGTCGCCCGTCGCAGTGTCAACGCCTGGCCGCATCGCGCTGTCGGCGGAGGAGTCGTCGCGGGTGGGCCTGGTTGTCCAGCCGGTAGCGCGCAGCGATTTTCGAACGCACCGGGACTTCCCCGCCATCGTGCAACCCAATCAGCGGAACATGGCGGAGATCACCGCGTTGGTTCGAGGTCGAGTGGTCGAGGTGTACGGCGAGCTAGGCCAGGAGGTCAAAGCAAATGCCCCGTTGGCGATCCTGTACAGCAGCGAGCTGGGGCTTGCTCAATCGGCCTATCTCAAAGCCAAGGCCAAGCTGCATGTTGCGGAGCAGGCCTTCAACCGTGCCCAATTCCTCCTACAGGAGCAGGTGATCGGCGAGGCGGAATTGCAGCGCCGGCAAGCAGAGTTGTTGAGCAGCCAGGCCGAGGCCAATGAATCGCACGATCGGCTCAAGCTGCTTGGCATGAATGACGAAGAATTCAGGCGTCTCGAGAGCAGCCGGAAGATCCGTTCGGTCGTGCCGATCGTGGCTCCTTTTGCCGGCCGGATCATCGGGCGTAAGTTGACGCGGGGCGAGGTCGTCGAGACGACCGAAAATCTGTTCGTGATCGCTGATCTTTCGGAAGTCTGGGTGCAAGCGAATATCCCCGAAAAGGACATTCCCTTCGCCCATTCCATCCATGCATCCGGAGACAGGCAAGTCGAGGTGCGGATCAACGCCTATCCCAAGGAGGTCTTTCAAGGAACGATCACTTATGTCGGTGATGTGCTCGATCCCGTGACACGCACCATGCAACTCAGGATCGAGTTGCCGAATCACGATGGGCGGCTCAAACCTGAAATGTTTGCCACGATTCGACTCTTTTCCGAAGCCCAGCCCGATCGACTGGCGGTGCCGGAGGCCGCGTTGCAACGCGATCAAGGGCGCACCTTCGTCTTCGTGCAACGCAGCCTGAACGAGTATGAGTTGCGGGAAGTGCACGTCGGCGAATCCAATGGGACCGTGACTGCCATCCTCGGCGGTTTGAACGAAGGCGAACCGGTTGTGACACATGGCGCCTTTGTCTTGAAGTCCGAGTTATTGAAGAAACCCGTCTGATGGTTTCCCGTCTTCTGGACATCTCCCTCCGCCAGCGGCTCCTTATCATTCTCTGTTCGATCATGATCGGCGCCGGCGGGATCTATGCCTTTCGGACTATTCCGATCGACGCCTTTCCGGACGTGACCAGCGTGCTTGTCCAGGTCGTCACGAAGGCGCCGGGGCTCTCTCCCGCCGAGGTCGAGCGTCTGGTGACCTATCCCATCGAGCTGCAGCTCACGGGTGTGCCGTCTCTCACGGAAATGCGTTCCCTCACAAAAGTCGGTCTCTCGCTGATCACCATCGTGTTCGATGACTCCATGGACATCAACCTGGCCCGCCAACTGGTGCTCGAGCGATTGCTTGAAGTGGAGGAACAGCTTCCTCCAGGAGCCGAGCCGATGCTGGTGCCGAACAGCACGGGATTGGGAGAGGTCTTCCAGTATTATTTGGAGGCTCCTCGCGGGACTGTGGTCGATGCTGAAGCCGAACATCAGAGCTTGATCGTCCAGCGGACGATACAAGATTGGATCATTCGCCCCCTCCTGAAGAGCACACCGGAGGTCATCGATATCAATTCGATGGGCGGGTACGTCAAACAGTATCAGGTGTTGGTCGAACCAGGCCTGCTGCGGAAATATGGTCTGACGCTTCGTGAGGTGTTCGATGCGGTGGCGAGAAATAACGCCAACGCCGGCGGGAATATTCTGGAAAAACATGCGGAGAAGTACATTGTGCGCGGGATCGGGCTGATCCGCTCGCTTCAAGATATTGAACGGATCGTGGTGAAGGAAACCGGTGGCACGCCGGTCTATATCTCCGACGTGGCTCAAGTGGTGATCAATCCCGCAGTGCGGCATGGTGCCACCGTGCTGAATGGGGATCGCGAGGTGGTGAGCGGCATCGTGCTGATGTTGCGTGGAGGCAATGCCCGGGATGTCGTGGAGGGGATCAAGAGGCGGATTGAGGACATCCATGCGAAGCATCTGTTGCCGGATGGATTGCGCATCGTGCCGTTTTACGACCGTATTGAACTGATTACCGAAGCGTTGAATACGGTGTACAAATCGTTGGCTGAAGGCGTGGTGCTCGTGGTCGTGGTGCTGTTTCTGTTTCTTGGGAACATTCGCAGCGCGCTGATCGTCGTTGGCACGCTGGTGTTGGCGCCGCTGGCCACATTCATCGTCATGGGACAGATCGGGCTGACCGCAAATCTGATGTCGCTGGGAGGGTTGGCGATCGCGGTCGGCATGATCGTGGATGGGTCGGTCGTCGTCGTCGAAAACGTGTACCGCCATCTATCGCACCATTCTGCTGCCGCAATACCGAGGCTTCAGCTGGTGACGCAAGCGGTGAAGGAAGTCGGACAGCCGGTCGTATTCGGGATTCTGATCATTATCCTGGTGTTTCTCCCTCTCTTGTCCCTTCACGGGATGGAAGGGAAGATGTTCAAGCCGCTTGCCTATACCATCATGATCGCGCTGTTGGTATCCCTTGTCTTGTCGCTGACGCTGTCACCGGTGCTCTGTTCGCTGGCCTTGAAGCAAGGCAGTGAAGAAGATCCGTGGATCGTCCGATTGGCCAAGCGTCTCTATGCGCCTACCCTCCGATGGGCCCTCAGGCATCGGATCGCCGTGGTGGTGATGGCCGTCGGCGCGCTCATCGGCGCGCTTGCGTTGGTGCCCTCGTTGGGCTCAGAATTTATCCCTATTCTGAACGAGGGATCAGTCGCCCCTCAGACTATTCGTCTCCCCAGCGTGTCGCTTCCCGCCTCAATCGAGATCGAAAAGCGGATGCAACAGGCGATCATGGAGTTTCCGGAAGTGGAGATGGTCGTTTCCAAAATCGGCCGTACGGAATTGGGGAACGATCCGCAAGAGCCCAATGAGAGTGATCCGGTCGTACGGCTTCGTCCGCTGGATCAGTGGACCACGGCCAAGACGATGCCGGAGTTGATGCAGAAGTTTCGTGAGCGGTTGGCGGGAGTCTCGGGGGCGACATTCCTGATCAGCCAGCCTATTCAGCAGCGGGTCGATGAATTGATTTCCGGAGTTCGCACGGAAGCCACGGTGAAACTGTTCGGTGACGATCTGGAGATACTGCGGAACAAAGCCCAAGAGATCGCCGAGGTGCTCGAAACCGTGCGAGGGGTTCGAGATATCAAAGTCGAACAATTATTCGGCCAGCCCTACCTCACGATTGATATCGATCGCGGCAAGATTGCGCGGCATGGGATCAATGTAGCCGATGTGCGGGAGATCATCACCACCGCCATTGGTGGAGACGTAGCCACGCGTGTTTATGAAGGCCAGCAACGGTTTGATTTGGTGGTGCGGTTTCCCGAGCAGTATCGGGACAGTGTCGAAACAATCAGCAATATTCGGGTCAGCGATCATGCGGGCGCACAGATTCCCTTGGCGGATCTGGGCACCGTACAGTTGGAAGAGGGACCCGGCCGGATCAGCCGCGATCAGCTGCAACGCTACGTGTCGATCGGGTTCAATACGCTGGGACGAGACATCGGGGGGTTGGTTGCGGAGGGGCAACAGAAAATTTCCGAACGCGTCATGCTTCCGCCCGGTTACCGGGTGACCTGGGGCGGGTCATTTGAAAACATGGAACGGGCAATGGCCAAGCTGCAGATTATCGTTCCGATCACAATCGGCCTGATTTTTTTCTTGCTGTATTCAACCTTCAACTCACTCCGTCAGGCAACCCTCATCATCTTGAATCTGCCCTTCGCGTTGATCGGAGGGGTTGTGGCGCTGTGGCTCACCAAGGAATATCTCAGTGTCCCGGCATCGGTGGGCTTCATCAATCTCTTCGGCGTCGCGGTGTTGAACGGGATCGTGCTCGTTTCCTATATGAATAAACTTCGAGAGGACGGCCATAGTTTAGACGAAGCGGTGACCTCAGGCGCCCTGCTTCGGCTACGCCCTGTCTTGATGACGGCGTTGGTCGCACTCTTGGGGTTGGTTCCCTTGGCGTTTGCCAACGGGATCGGCTCGGAGGTGCAGCGTCCGTTGGCGATCGTCGTCATCGGCGGCCTTGTGAGTTCGACGCTCCTGACCTTGATCATGCTGCCGGTCCTCTATCAGTGGTTGGAAGGCCGCTCGACAGGAGGGATCGCCCCAGGCGAATTACGAGGAGGATCAGTTCCTGCTGTCCATTCTGCGGCAGGGGACATTCATGGCAATGGTGAGCCCCGGCCGACTAGCCGGCCTGACGAGATGCCATCGACGTGATGCGGAACGTCAGGCCAGAGAAAGGATGAGATGAGGATGTCTACGCTCGCTGGTGCCATATGCATGGGTCTGGTTGCCATTATTGTGGGAGTCCAGGCATCGATTGCCGCGCCGAAGGAGCCGGAATCAACGAGCGCCAATGTCGCAAAAGGGGAAAAAGTATTTGTCCGGCATTGTGCCGGTTGTCATGGTTCTGAGGGGAAGGGGGATGGCTATTTGCTCCTGGGGCCAGAGCCGGCCAACCTCACGAGACCGACTACCAAGAAAAAGTCCGACACAATACTGCTTCAGACCATTCACGAGGGAAAGCCGAACATGCCGTCATGGAAAACTCGCTTGTCGGAAGAAGATAGTCGAGCCGTACTGGCGTATATCCGGACATTGAAGAAGTAGAAGGCTTCGGCCCAACCCATTACTCGATCCGTGCGGCAGACCCGCCAAAGCGAAGCACCCACACCGCCCCACGACCAGAATTTTTCAGAAGTGGAATGGGTGAATCTCACGGTATCGCTGACATCAGCGGTTCAGCTAGCTATAGAAGCTGGATGATGATGGTGCCGAGGGACAGAATCGAACTGTCGACACCAGCCTTTTCAGGGCTGTGCTCTGCCAACTGAGCTACCTCGGCACAGAAGGGATTTGATCGTTCAGCTCTGGATTGTTCCTATGCTCGCGAGACCAGCCAATACCCTGCGCATCTTACCAAGGTCACATATCTGACTTCCACATCTTTCGCATGTACAGGGTGTTTCTTCTTGGTGCGGGAACTTAGGATGAGTTTTCGTCGCATGTCGCACTTAACCGCAATGAGTACGCAGGGAAAAGTTCTCGGGCGGGTGAGGGATCGATGGTCGAGGCATAAGGATTTGCGGTCAACGGTGATGACAGTTTGTGGATAAGCGAGATGACAACGTCCACCATAGCACTGAGTCTGGGATGACTAATGGGTGCTGAGTATCGACAGGTGATTCAGAAAGATCTTGCTTTCATTTTCCCACTTCCGTGCGATAGCGATCGAAAGTGAGACATGCGCCGGCTCTCTACCGAGCCTCTGAATACAGGCGAGGCTTCCTCTACGTTGCATGCCTTTGCTCTTAGCTTCGTCTTCACAGCCTGGAATGGAACTGATAGGTGTGGATCAGGAGGTTCTGTCGATTGGGTACGCCGACTTTCTCGAAAATATTCGTCATGTGATGTCGGACCGTACTGTCACTAATCGACAGCTTGTAGGCGATGTCTTTGTTGGAGAGGCCCTGCGCTACCAATCGGATAATCTCGCGTTCCCGCTCCGTCAAGGCATTGGGCCAGGCCAGCGTTAAGGCGTCGGCATCATCCTTCTTCTTGACGGGGGATCCGAGCACTGCACCAGTTCGTTCCCAATAGTCCTGGGGCTTGGTGGGGGCATACAGGGACTCAATCACTGCCAGCATGACAGTGGGCGGTTGAATTTTGAGGATGACACCGTCAACGCCGGCGTCATACGCCTCGCGCATGTGGTCTCGGTCTTCTAAGCCACATAACAACACAATCTTACAGGTCGGGGCAGATTCCCGAATCTGGTTGATGGTGCCGACGGCGTCTGGTGCGGTCTCTAGATCTAGAATAACCACGTCTGGTCGTGTGTCGGTGGGGGATCCGTCCGGGATCCTCCACTGGTAGGGAGGCACGACCATCTGGACGGTTGCACGGCCATCAAGTATTTTCTGCAAACCTAACCATACGAGCCATTGACGGCTCAGAATCGCGATCGTGAGGGATGGATTCGTGTTAGGCATAGTACACTGGCTCAAGACGGTGGAAGACCGGATACATCTCTAGGAGCTCCACACTTGTGTTCAGGTGAAAGAGATTCCGATCTCTAGACTGCCTGTTTTTTCAATCTTCCTACCAATTAACTGATACATGAGTGCATTTATCGCTTTCTGATAGGTATGAATGGTATTACCCATTAGTTGGGTATGCACAACAAAAGCTATCGCCTGTATCCAATTTATTGAATCAACTGCCTTATTCTCATGTCCCTCCTCCGGTTATGCAGTCCTCGCTCGGTGCGTCAAGTAAGGCACACGTATTGATAGGCTCAAGTAGATTAAGGAAATAGCCGACCTTATTAATATGGGAGAGAGAGACAGTCTTTGTAAAAACAGTTCTGTTCCATGGCTCGATATAACAATTTCTGTAGCCAATTGCTCCGATAATATACCAGGTCTGCTACACTAAAACTGGATATTTAGCTTATAGCTTAGGGTTGCCAGTACCGTATATTGAGCAGTCCGATAGGCTCTATTTGCAAGAGCCGAACAGCTTTATTTTTTATGGATGAATGGATTTGGCTCATTAGATGAGGGTTACTTGTCATGAATGATTGGCTACACCGTAGGAGCAAGTAAAAAGACTGGAGTCGAAACACGGTAACTACATCGACACTGACCGCAGAAGATATGTCCTTGCAGCCCTATCTTTCGCCACGAGAGACAAGTTCGGAACCGACACTGGCTATGTGGGGAGGAAATCCTTGCTTCCGTTGGGGCGACACTGCTGCCGATAGTCCAGTTATAGAGTATGGCCGGTAATTTTGTTGGTTACCATGGATATTTCTTTGCCATCTTAGCGTAGGCCGGGAGCCTTGGTGGTATCGGAGTCAATGGTACTTATTCAAGCGGCGGATAGTCGATCGATGCGTCCAATATTTTGACATTGGAGAGAGTCGATGATGGTTATCGTCGGAAGTAGACATTGTATGCGCACCTTACTCAGCGGGATTCTCGTCGCCGCCATAGCACTTGGAGCGGTGGGATGTGCCCAAGACAGAGTGAATTACGAAGTTGACCTGACGGCGCCATCTGATTTTTTCCTTGGGCCGGAGGATGTACTGAAGGTGATGGTCTGGAAAAGCCCAGACCTGTCGGGCGAGGTGACGATTCGCCCGGATGGCACGATTACCATGCCTCTGATCGGGGATGTGCCAGCTTCCGGTCTGACGGCGAATGCGTTGGCGAAGCGGATCGGCGAAAGGCTCACAGAATATGTCTCATCACCAGTTGTCACAATTCAGGTCAAAGAGGTCAACAGCTATTTCATCTACGTCTTGGGAGAAGTTGTGAAACCGGGGAAATACCCGCTCAAGTCATATGCAAATGTGGTGCAAGGTATTTCGTTGGCCGGCGGGTTCGGCCCCTTTGCGAACAAGAACAAAATTAAGGTATTGCGTAACGTAAGCACTGGTCCGGAAGGACATGAAAAGAAACGTCAGATCGAGATTCCGGTGCACTATAACGATATTCTAACGGGTACCGCCGTGCCGGGAAATTTCATTCTGCGGAGCGGTGATGTCATCGTGGTGCCCTAGGTGAGCGGGAAATGGCTACTTGCGCATATAGCAAGCATCACTTTGGGGATAGGCCTTGGATTGTGTTCGTTAGGGCAGGCACAGATGGGTGGGATGGGGGGAGGGATGCCAATTGTTCCGGGAACAGCGTTTGGCGGAGCGACTGACCCCAGCTCGATTCAAGCAACGGATGGGTTGCGCATTATTCCCTCCGTTCAAGTTTCTGAACGATACGACAGCAATGTGTTTTTTGCGTCTAAGAGCCAGCTTCAGGGAACAGCACCCGGTGACTTTATCACGACAGTCGCGCCCCAAGTCAGAGGATTGTATACCGATCATGACAAGCTGGTGAAGGTAAACGCGTCCGTGGGAGTGGTCGGCAGTTATTACGCGAACAATACAGGACTAAATTATGTGGGCGCGAATGCCGGAGTGGGGCTGGACATGAGCGATCTCATAAGCCTGTGGAGGCCGGGGGCAAGGTGGACGGTGTCCGACACGTACTTTTACAGTCCTCAGCCCCCCGCATTTCTTTTAGGGAACCAATCAGGGGAACAGATAAATCCGTTACTGACAGGGTTTCAGGCGGCCCGCACTAACACAAGCGCCAATAGTGTCAATACTCAATTGGAGCTTCCACTTTATAGAACTGTCAAGTTGACCGGGAGCTATACGCACAGTTTTATCCGCTATGGGGCAACGCAAGTTCCTCAGGCCTCCACATCGCAAGTTTCTCAGGCCGCTACCTTGATCAGCCAAGACACTCAAGGCTATACCGCTGGTCTTTTGGTACAGGCCTCCGTTCAGGACAGCATAACGGTAGATCTCATGAGTAGCGACTTTGATCAAGGCAGACTGGGGGATTTTAGCACAAGGGGCGGTGCCCTAGGCTGGGCCCATAGGTTTTCGTCTGCCGTCAGCTTCAATGCCACTGGAGGTGTGCAGGAGATCTCGGGGCAATCAAATGGAGTACGGTTTCCCTCGACCATTGCACCATTCGGCAGGCTCGCTATCCTCTGGAAGGATCCTACGACGTCAATTGCTCTCCTGTATCAGTCCAGCATTGCTCCTTCATTGGCCTTCAGAAGCGCGCCTATGCTCAGTCACTCGGTGTCGTTCAGCCTGACTCAGAATACCCCGATCCGTGATCTAGCTGGGTTGCTTGGAGTGAACTATGGTGTTGCGAACCAGTTTGGGTCGAGTTCAGGGGGCGCGCTCTCTTGGACCACTGTGGGAGGAATGGGAGGTTTGGTGTACCGAGTGACCCAGAAGATGTTTCTCACGCTGGCCTATAGTTACCAAAATGTTGATAACGTCTTCGGAGGGACACATTTTGCTTACGATAAGCACGTGGTCCAGCTGAATCTGACCCAGGCCTTTTACTGAATACTGAGAAGATCGCTCGTATGCAATCGTTGACTCAAGAAGATCTGATTAGAGTGCTGCTGAAGAAATGGTGGTGGACTGTTGTAAGTATCGTCATCTGCATGTCGCTGGCCTACGGAGGTTGGAAGGTCTTTCCTAAGACATATAAATCCACTGTCATTATTACAATGGATAGCCCAAAAGTGGCGAAGGATTATGTGAAAGGTCTGGGGGGGGTAGAGGTAAAAGGGTTTGAGGACCTCGCGACTGTTGCTATGCAACAGGTCCTGCTCGCTCTTACGAATAAATCCGTATTGGTGCCTATCATCGAAACCATGAAACCGTATCCGGACAGCGAAGAAGAAACCGAGGAGTCTTTAATCAAACGCCTTCGAATGGCCATTAGCGTGGCACGGCCCAAAGAGGGCCCCGGCATAGCGATTTCTTACCAACACGCTGATCCTCACATGGCTCAAGCCGTGGCAGCTTTTCTCGTCGTCAAACTGCAGGAAGACAATGCCAAGCGCCGAGAAGGACTGGTCGAGACCACTACCGAGTTTCTGTCTGTTGAGTTGAACCGAATGAAGGCTGAACTTGAAGCCAAGGAACAGGCGATTTCTGATTTCAAGAAGGATCATATTGGAGAATTACCGGGCCAGATGGAGGCTAATCTGCGCACGCTCGATCGATTGCAGACCGATCTTACGACTTCCAGTGAATCCTTGAATAAGGGGGGGGAACGGCTTACGGCCTTGGAAAAAGCGATCAGGGAATTCTCTGAGATCGGGTCAACCGATGTGGTTCCGGTCGAGAGGGGCGGGCGAATGATTGAATCTAGGCCTCCCGACCTTCGTAGTGCCAAGCTAGAGGAATTAAAGCAAAAGCTAAATGAACTCTTGGGGATCTACAAGGAGAACTATCCGGATGTGGTGCACCTTCGGCAGGAAATTCGCCGATTAGAGTTGGAGCCGCGAGTGGCTGACAGCGATCAACCGGGTATGGGTGAGACGACAGGAGGACGGGTTGAGAGCAGTGGCAAGGCTGTCCGTAAGCCCATTGACCCGTTCCTGAGAGAACTGATGAAAGAGCGCAATGAACTAAAAAGTGAGATGGCCTTCCTTAAGGAAAAGCAGGCCAAGACAGTTCGTCAGATCAAGGAGCTTGAAGCGCACGTCCAACGGATACCCGCGGCAGAACAGCGACTCACAATCCTAGTCCGAGACTATGAGAATCTTCAAAAGGGGTATCAATCTCTTCTTGATAAGCGGACCAATGCCAGGATTCTTGGGAATTATGAGAGTCGTCAGTTCGGAGAACAGTATCGAATCATAGAGCCGGCCAACCTGCCCTATAGCGAAGAACCACCGACACGTCTCCATTTTTTACTCGGCGGACTTGTGCTGGGTTGTGTCATCGGGTTGGGAGGAGCCATTGGGGTGGAGTTTTTGAAGCCAGGGTGTCGCCGCCCCGAAGAAGTCGAAAGCTATCTTGGTCTTTCGGTCATCGCGTCGATCCCTCCTTTTGACAGCATGACAGTCGGAATGGGGGCGACGGGATCGCGGGCGCTTCTTCCTGGACCAGAAACCAGTATCAGTGTTCCAGGACGTATTCCATCACATTATGGATATGGAAGGAAATGGACGGGTGCCGGATTCGGTACTAAGCGTGCATCACTCACGAGTCTGCCCCAAGCATTTCATTTAATTGCAAAGTGGGGGTCGCATTCCATTATTGCCGAGCAATATCGAGTGGCGTCGACACGTCTGCTGCTGATGTCGGCTGAAAAGAAAAATGTCGTCACTCTAGTGGCCAGCAGTATTATGGGAGAAGGTAAAACAACCACGGCCGTAAATCTTGCCTATGTTCTAGCCCATGATCTGAAGAAATCTACGCTCCTGATCGATTGCGATTTCAAGCGCCCGATGGTGCATGAATACATGGACATTTCGGTCGAGCCAGGCATCAGTGAAGCGATGTTGGGACGAGACATCCTTGAGAATTGTATTCATCACTATGAAGGGATTCCACTCTCGATTTTGCCGTGCGGGGATTCGAAGGTCAGGCCTGCCAGTATTTCCGGGATTCAGTATGTGAAACAGATTTTGCCAGAGCTAAGGACTCGTTATGATCATGTGATTTTGGATGGGCCGCCTATATTAACACTTGCTGATGTCAATGTCCTTGGTAGTCTGGCGGATCAGGTGATTCTTGTGGTGCGAGCCGGCTTGACGAGTCTCGAGATGGTACGCAAGGCAGTAAAGCAGCTCAATGTCAGTAGCGACGAGATTGGAGTTGTCTTGACGAAGGTGGAAATGGAGTTTGCGCCCTATTTCATGTACGAGACGCCCTATGCTGGTAAAAACGGACGAAGTGGTGAATAAAGACGCTGCAGTGGAGCCGGAGCTGCGGCTGTGCCGCTTCACGGAGAATATCTATCCGATGTGGGACTCGCTGAGCCCCAGAAGGCGGATACTCATCTTAGGGGCTGGAAAGCTCGCCGGGGAACTTTGTCGAGTCGTACGTTCGCAACGTCTTGGGCTGGCGGAAATTGTCGGAGTTCTTGTAGGAGGAAATGAGCGAGTAGAGAGCAATTCCGACATGCCTGACGTAATTGGCACTCATGAACAGGTCACACGGGTGGTCGAAGCGCAGAAAGTAACTACCGTCGTGGTCTGCATTGAAGATCGTCGCTCAATACTACCGGTTGAACAGCTGCTCGATTTAAAGGCAATGGGAATAGATGTTCGTGATGGGCATCAATTGTTCGAAGAAATCTCAGGTCGCCTCTCAATTGATTCGCTTCGCCCGAGCGCCCTGGTGTTTTCGAATGGGTTTAAGCAACGCATGGCTACCCGTATCATGAAGCGGTTCGGTGACATGATGGTTGCAATCGTCGGATTGCTGGTGCTGATTCCACTATTCTTACTCGTCGCGTTTTTGATTAAGATCGATTCCTCCGGGCCCGTGTTTTATCGCCAAGTCCGTGTCGGCTTGCGTGGCCGGCCCTTTTTGATCTGGAAGTTTCGATCAATGGTGCAAGATGCGGAAAATGCGGGGGCTCAATGGGCGCAAGCGGACGATCCGCGCATCTCCCGAGTCGGATGGTGGCTGCGAAAGACCCGTGTCGATGAGTTTCCACAGCTGATTAATGTGTTACGAGGTGAGATGAGTCTTGTCGGGCCGCGCCCGGAGCGGCCGGTGTTCGTGCAGGACCTGCGAAAAACCATTCCCTATTATGATTTGCGCCACACGGTCCGGCCCGGCATCACCGGATGGGCGCAGGTAAAATTTCGCTACGGCGCCTCTGCGGAAGATGCCCATATGAAGTTGCAATATGACCTCTACTACGTCAAGCGGTTGTCCTTCGGGATCGATATGAGTGTTCTGATGCAGACGGTGCGAGTGATGTTGCTCGGGGAAGGGGCGCAGTAATGGCTTTCAACCAGCAGAGCCAGAACGCGAGTGTACGACATGTCCTCTCATTTGATGTGGAAGAGCATTTTCAGGTGTCGGCCTTTTGGTCCGACGACAGAAGACAACAATGGGATCGATTGGAAAGTCGCGTCGAGCAGAATACGCTCCGGCTCGCGGAGCTTCTGGAGCATTTTGAGACCAAGGCCACATTTTTTATTCTTGGATGGGTGGCGGAACGACATCCGGGGCTGGTCAAAGCATTGGCGAAACAGGGGCATGAAATTGCGTCGCATGGTTACGGACATGAGTTGGTCGGCAGTCAGACCGAAAACGAGTTTCGGGATGATGTCAGGCGGTCTAAGCGCATTTTGGAAGAGTTGACGGGAGAGGTGATCTTCGGCTATCGGGCGCCCAGCTTCTCGATTACCGATCGGACCCCGTGGGCATTACCGATTTTGGTCGAAGAAGGCTATCTCTATGACTCCAGTATCTATGCTCGCTTCCAACCTTCGGAGAAAGTCGGGATGCAGAGAGGTGTGCAAGAGATCGTGACGGCAGCCGGTCCCATTTTTGAAGTTGCGCTACCTACGGCGAACCTCTGCGGTATTCAACTTCCTACTCCCGGTGGGGGATACTTTCGCCTCTTGCCTTATTCAGCTTCCAGAATGGTTTTAAAGCAGTTTGAGAAAACCGGCACCCAGTTCGTCATGTATCTGCACCCTTGGGAAATTGATCCGGATCAACCTCGAATGGAGGGGCCGGTGATCTCAAAAATTCGCCATTATCTAAATCTCGAGTGGACCGAGCAACGGTTGAAATATCTGTTGCGTGATTTCACGTTTGCCCCTGTAGTGGAAGCGGTTCGGCCGATCCGTGACATGTGTCGAGCCCGGGTACAGGGTGGTACGGTTGCAAGTGCGGTGTCTGGATGAGACACCGAAGCGGATGGTGAAGTACGTGGGAGAAGAACGGTTCCGGGCGGAGGTCATGACCAAGTCTTGGTATGCAGTAAGAACGAAGCCTCGTTGCGAAGCGTTTGCAGAGGCTAATCTTCAGCGGCTTGGGGTGGAAGTGTTTCTTCCGATGCTGATCGAAGGCAAGCCCATGTCCGTGGTGAATCGAAAATTAGCCACGCCTTTGTTTCCAGGATATCTCTTTGTACGGTGTGCGATGCCGGCTCAGCATCGCGCGGTCAGTTATGCCACTGGGGTCAAGAGCGTGGTCTCATTTGGCGCAGATCCCGCCATTGTGGACGATTTGATCATCGATTCAATCAAGGGACAAGCTGTGAATGGTGTCATCGAAATTGCTGATGGCACGTTTGTGCCAGGCAGAGCCGTCCGAATTCACGATGGACCGTTGTGCGGGTTGGACGCAGTCTTTGAGAAAAAGCTGAACGGGACGTCTCGTGTGGTGTTACTGTTGAAGGCCATTTCCTATCAGGCGCGAGTTGTTATTGACCTTCGAGGGGTGGTCAATGCCTGAAAAAATTAAAGCTTGAAAGTTCTGTTCTGTTTAGGTGTAGAAGCCGACAGCGTTTCTTGATGGACTTTGATCTCGTTCCTTTTTCGATCAAGGATCCTGGGAGCTTGCAAGTTGGTCGAACGTCGCCTATTTAAAAGACCCGGTGTCTGACATCGGATGGGCGGTAGCCTGAGCTGTGCAGTACAAACTTCACTACTAAAGCGCAATGGTAGTTTGACCGTGAGGCTGCAGCCGAGATCGCAAAGTTGAAACATCGAGTCGAAGAGAACCCTGTCAGCTAGATCTAGATTTTGGAGCAAAGAAGGCAATGTATATACTAGGCATTTCGGCGTTCTATCATGACAGTGCAGCTTGTCTAGTTCGTGACGGAGAAATTATTGCAGCCGCGCAGGAAGAACGGTTCACACGTAAGAAGCATGATTCGAGTTTTCCGCATTATGCAGTGCGATTCTGCCTTACCCAAGCAGGCATTGGGATCACGGATGTCAAATACGTAGTGTTCTATGACAAACCCCTTATTAAGTTCGAACGACTTCTGGAAACATACGTAGGATTCTCACCCAAAGGCATTCAGTCATTTCTCGCCGCCATGCCCGTGTGGCTCAAAGAGAAGCTGTTTTTGAGGAAGTTGCTTCAGAAGGAGGTCCTGACATGTGGCGAGGGGATGGATCGGGCGCAGTTGCCTGAATTTTTGTTCGACGAACACCATGAATCTCATGCCGCCTCCGCATTCTTCGCCTCCCCCTACCAGAAAGCCGGCGTGCTCTGTATGGACGGGGTTGGGGAATGGGCGACAACCTCTGCATGGCTTGGTGAAGGGAACACGCTGACGCCGTTGTGGGAAATTCCCTTTCCCCACTCGCTGGGGCTCTTGTACTCGGCATTCACCTACTACACCGGCTTCAAGGTTAATTCAGGGGAATATAAGGTGATGGGTCTGGCTCCCTATGGAGAGCCAAAGTATGTGAAAGCTATCTATGAGCACCTTCTGGATTTGAAGCCAGATGGGACGTTTCGCCTGAACATGGAGTACTTCAATTACTGCACCGGGCTTACCATGACTAGCCGGAAGTTTGATGAAGTATTCGGCGGCCCGCCTCGCCAACCGGAATCGAAGTTGTCCCAACGAGAAATGGACTTGGCTCGCTCAATTCAAGAAGTCACCGAAGAAGTGATGTTACGACTTTCCAGGACCATGCACCGCGAGATGGGTGTCGACTATCTCTGCATGGCTGGAGGGGTAGCACTGAATTGTGTGGGCAATGGAAGGGTCTTACGCGAGGGGCCATTCAAGGGTATATGGATTCAGCCAGCAGCGGGTGACGCTGGGGGCGCCTTGGGCGCGGCGCTGAGCGCGTGGCATCTGTATGAAAATAAACCAAGAACTGTGAATAACGTCAAAGACCAGATGAAAGGCAGTTATCTGGGACCAGCTTTCAGCAACAACGAGGTTGAGTTAAGGCTCAAACAAGTCGGCGCTGCCTATGTACGACTGGATGAGCAGGATCTATTCACTCGGGTGGCGGAGGAGCTTGCCAGGGGCAAAGTCGTGGGCTGGTTTCAAGGTCGCATGGAATTTGGGCCGCGGTCATTGGGTGGGCGGAGTATTTTGGGAGATGCACGCAATACGAAGATGCAGTCCGTCATGAATCTCAAGATCAAGTATCGAGAATCGTTCAGACCCTTCGCTCCGTCAGTCCTACGTGAACGAGTGAATAGTTACTTCCAAATGGATTGTGACAGCCCCTATATGCTTTTGGTGGCACCCGTGCAAGAGA
This sequence comes from Candidatus Nitrospira nitrificans, assembly GCF_001458775.1. Lineage (NCBI taxonomy): Bacteria > Pseudomonadati > Nitrospirota > Nitrospiria > Nitrospirales > Nitrospiraceae > Nitrospira > Candidatus Nitrospira nitrificans. The sequence goes on along the minus strand of NZ_CZPZ01000001.1, from coordinate 300,122 downwards.
AGCGCAGGTTGCCTTTCAACCCGAGTGAAAAAGGACTGTGGGGAATCGAACTCCTCAACGTTCTCCGGTCGGATATTCCAGCGGTCACGCATATCGACTATTCGGCAAGAATTCAGACAGTC